>JBASTN010000080.1:0-1976 GCA_049274915.1 Solirubrobacterales bacterium | reverse complement strand
GTACCACGTCGTATTCACGATGCCAGAGCCGTAGACCTTGTAGCCCACTTTCTGGCCTGCACGAACGCAACGATTAGACGCCTTGGTGCGTGCCACCTTGACCACCAACTCTTGCACGGACGGTGTCGGCGGCGGCGTTACGGGCGGTGTCGGTTCTGGCGGCGGAGCACACGCAGGTACGTTGTAGTCAAAGGGTTCGATCGAAATCCAGCCCTGATCTTTGTGCCCAATAGCACGGTACAGCACCGAACCCAAGGGAATGGTGACGTACGAGATGTTGTTTCCGTTGTAGAAGCGCGTCAGTACAGAACCGGATACGATAGACGGACCAGTAATTGTCTTACCGGTTGCGTCGCCTGTAATCAGGTTCTCTTGCTTGACCTTCCCGTTGTACGAAATAAGTCCAGCAAGCCCGTACTTGATTTCTGCGCCTCCTACATCAAGATTCTGACCGAAATCAGTGATCTTGAAGTTATACCCAACTGACGTCCACTTGAGACATTCCAGCTTGGTAGTGATGGTATGCGCAGAAGCCGAAGCAACTGTGACAGCCATTACTACGGCTGTCGTCAGCGCTAAAAGCATTATACGTTTTCGATTTGTCAATGTGCTCTGTTTCCTTTTGCTTGTTTGCAATGGATACATCTATTTGGAACTGCTTTTTTACAAAAACACTTCTTAGCCGAAACTCCCAGCTATAAGTACTATATTGTCATAAAAATGCAAATATAGCAACCATAAGGGTTCCTTCTATCTCTATTAATTCTTAGAAAGACCGGCGCGACCAAGCGCAGTATTTTGGCCTTTTTCATGCGCTTCCCTATCCTGAACTGCATCAAAATCCCAAATAACTATTACATCACGTATTTTTCTACCGAGTGTTGCACTACGCATATTATCTTTTGAACCGATTATGTGATTTCTCCTTAGAACGTCCCTCGTAAAATCTGGTGAAGTTTCTATGAGTTGTGGCTGCTGCCCCTTGAGTCTTAGCTGAAAAAATTCATAGTTGTATAACATCTGAGCGATGCTCTTGCCAAGAGGCGCATGAGTAAGTGAAAAATAACCATTGATAACAGCCGCATACTCACGTAATTTATCCATATCGACATCTAAATCACTTGCTACTTTTTGTACTTCCTGTAGTTCAATAAATGACACTCTGTCTTCCATAAGCTTAATTATTGCTGGCTTTAAATCGGGAGTATACCAGCTCTGTTTTTGAGCGAATTTTTTCGGAGAACCTACAGCGCTGGACGGCAATACAATATTGTTCACCTCCCCGCCCTCTAAAATAAGACTTTCGTCCGATAGTGCGACTATTTGGTGAAGCGAGGGTTCTGCATCTAACATTCTTCGAGCTCGAACGTTTGCAAAATCTTGGGCATCTTCTTTATTGAGAGTGCCATAAAGCGTTCCCTTATATATATTTCGTGATGGCCTATACTGGCTAAAAGACTCTATCTTCCACTCTTCGCCAAACGATGCCCTACCGTGCCACACTTCAAGATCATTAAATCTTAACAAATCACCATTTTCTATATAGCGTTCTATCACTTCATTATTAGGTGAAGTTTTGGGTATCTCTGGTTTTGGCTTTACTTCTGTCGTAGACATGTTTTTTGTATTTTTGTGTTTGGTTTGATTATGTAATATATACTACACTAAATATTGCACTTTGTCAATGTAATTCAAAGAACTTCACTAGAGAGTAGACAACCAGGATATTTCTCGGGCTATATTTTCGTGTGCCTTTTCGTTCAGGTGTTCGAAATCTGGGTGCGTAAGAGGTTTGTCTAAACTTTTTAAAAATTTTATTCGTTCTGCAATATAAATATAGCGCGGTACGGTATCCTCGTACTCCCTAAAAATACCTTTTGAATATAGATGATACCTGTCCGGCTCTGCCGCTAAAATTGACATATCTATTGAACACATTAGCTTTTCGTCCTCAAGCTCTGGTAGGTGTGATTTTG
>JBASTN010000079.1:0-4000 GCA_049274915.1 Solirubrobacterales bacterium | reverse complement strand
GTCACCAAGTTGATCGAGACCTATGCGATTCGCCACGCCGCCTATGTCGGTGACGACATGACCGACGTCGACGCATTTGAGGCGCTCGGTCAACTGTTGGCTCAGGGCAGGCTTGACAGCTCTCTGTGTATCGGCGTCGCGTCCGAAGAGCAGCCGACATCACTGATCGAGCGTGCCGATGTGATGGTCGCCGGACCGCAGGGCGTCACCGAACTACTGCGTTCGATCTAACCAGCGATGCGATTCTCTGAGTATCTGCGCACGACCGTCCTGCTGCTCGGGGCGACCGCGCTCGGACTACTGGTGATCTCGGTCGGCGCGATCATGCGCGAGGGCGACGCGGTGCTGCTGATCTTCACGCTGGTCTGGATCGTCGCCTCGGTCGCGATCGGAGCCTGGCTCGGACGCGGCTCGTCAGGCATGGAATCGATTCGCACCCTTTTGTCGCGCTCGCGCCCGGAGCCGGTCTTTCCGAAGATCGAACCGGGAGCCGTTTTGATGTCGCGGCTCTGGCCGGTGCTGGCAATCGCGGTGATCGCCGGAATCGGGTCGATGTGGATTCCGACGATTGCGATCGTCACCGCCGGTTACGGCTTGATCTGGTCGCTCGCTTGGCGCAAGCAGGCACTCGCCGTCGAGGCGATCGAGGAGCGCGACTCGGTGCATTTCTGGATCGTCAAAACAAGCGTGTTGACGCAGCCGAAGCTCGTGCGCGTCCCGGGCATGTGATCGCAGGTCTGCCGTTAGGGTGTCGCTGTCAATGAGCACGAAAGCCCCTGTAGACGCCCACGTCTGGCTGCTGTTGCCGACCTACAACGAGGCCGAGAACATCGGCCCGATCGTCGCCGCCTGCGTGCAGCGACTCGGCGAAGCGGCGCGCGAGCACACCTTGCTGATCGTCGACGACAACTCGCCCGACGGCACCGGCGCCGCTGCTGACCTGCTGGCCGAGAGCTACCCAACGGTCCGCGTACTGCACCGCAAGGGCAAGGAAGGTCTCGGTCGCGCCTACCTCGCGGGCTTCGGAACTGCGCTGGCCGGTGGCGCCGATCTGATCGTCGAGATGGATGCCGATTTCTCGCACGACCCGCGCGATCTGCCGCGCCTGATCCGCGCAGCTCACAGCTCATGCGATCTGGCGATCGGATCGCGTTACGTGCCTGGGGGCGGCGTGCGCGACTGGAGTTTCGGCCGCCGGCTGCTCAGCCGTGCCGGCTGTCAGTACGCGCGACGGATCCTCGGAATCGACGTGCAAGACGTGACTGGCGGATTTAAGTGCTTTCGCCGCGAAACGCTTGAAGCGATCGACCTCGCGCGCGTGATCTCCAACGGATACGGCTTTCAAATCGAGCTGACCTACCGCGCAATCCGTGCCGGCAAGTCGGTCGAAGAGGTACCGATCTGGTTCACCGAGCGTCGCGCCGGCGAGTCGAAGATGAGTCCTCAGATCGCGATCGAGGCAGCGATCCGTGTGCCCGGCCTCAAGCGTCGGATCGACGCCGAGTTCGACGCGCGCTGACGCGGCATTTCACCGGGAGGGCACCGTTACCAGGCGTCGTCGTAGCCAGTTTGGAAGCGCGTACTGGCCGAGAACGGCCAAGACCGGCCGCCGTAGTTGAGCGTGCCGCTCGCCGTCGCCGTGTACCAAGTGACCGGGTCGAGGCCACGACGCGGCGACAGCGAAAAGCCACCCTGCAGAAATGCGGCGTTTGCGGCAGACATGTCTGAGATCGAGAGCGGAATCGACTGGCCGGCGTCGCTGACGAGCGTCGCGGCGGTCACGTTCGAGCGCACCAGCTGCCAGGACTTCCAAGGTCCGTTGACCGACACGGTGATCGGCGTGCCCAGCTCGCTGGCACCCGGGGCGTCGGAGAATGGGTCGGGCATCTCGGCGCCGTCGAACACAGGATCGTGGCCGGTGGTCAAATTGCCTGGCCAGGGATAGACGGCCGGCTGCCCCAGTCGAGCAGCGGACGACCTGCTGATCCCGCGTAGCACCTGCAGACAGGCGTAACCGTTAGAGGCGCTGTAGCCGGTCGTCCGCAGTCGAGGCTGTAAGAGAGCGAGGCGGTGATAAACCGTGTCGCCCCACGCGGCGCTCGGCAAGGCGCTGGGTTGCGAGATCACACTCGCGGCGGCGGCGCGTGCGCCGGCGCGCGTGTAGTACGTGCTCGTGCGGCGCTGGTAGTGGCCGAACTCACCCGTGCGGCCCATGTAGCGATTGTGTAGTCGGCAACCGCTGTTGAGCCTGCGGCTGAGCTTGCGCACCGGCGGCACGCCTGCCTGCGCGCGCATTACGTTGAGATCGGCCATCGCCTGCCTAGGAGTGATCCGTGCGGCCGCCGAATCCGTAAGAATCGTTACGCAAGCAACTGCCAGAGCACAGGAGATAGCGATCGCGAAAGCGATCCTCCGCCCGTGGGCGAGCTGGCAATTGGTCCAGGTTGCCATCTAGATGTGACTTCGGGTCCGCAAGTAAGAGTCCTGTCGGAAGCGAGAATCAAAGCAGGGTCGGCGGCGGGAGACTGCCGATTATTGTTAACCGGCTCGATCTGGTGTAGGCACGCTATACTTTATGAAGTATTGGAAAAGAGCTTCAGGAAAGCGAACAACGGAGAACTAATGGCGGATATCTCAGCAGTCACCGATGACAACTTTCAGTCCGCGGTTGTCGAGGCCGACGTACCTGTCCTCGTCGACTTCTGGGCCCCATGGTGTGGACCGTGCCGCATGGTCGCACCGGTCCTCGAAGAGATCCAGCAGGAGCGCGGCGACGCGATCCAGATCGTCAAGCTGAACGTCGACGAGAACCCCGAGACGGCCGCCAAGTTCCAAGTCATGTCGATCCCGACGCTGATCCTCTTCAGGGACGGCGAGGTCGCCCACAAGGTGATCGGCGCGCTGCCGAAGCGCCGCCTCGAGGCCGAACTGGAGCCAGCGCTCGCCTAGCCGATCCGCATGGCCGATCCGCATGGCCGATCTCGCATGGCCCACTCGCATGGCCCAACCGCATTGATCACTGACCTGTCCTCGAAGGACCCGCCCCGCGCGGGTCCTTCTTGTTTCTAGAGGTCGGTGTAGCCGGCGACGATAGGATCGCGACATGCCTGTGATCACAGTCAAGATGTACGAGGGCCGCACTCGCGAACAAAAGGACGAGATCGCCAAAGCGATCACCAAGACGATGGTCGACGTCGCCAAGACGACCGAAGATCACGTTTGGGTCGTCTTCGAGGACATGAAGAAGAGCGACTTCGCGATCGCCGGCCAACTACAAGACGAAGTCTGATTCCGCCCGCCGTACCCGGCGGGCGAGCTAAGTGGTAGGCGACTAAACGCCTGGGCGATTTGTGCCGGCGGCCGGGTCGATCGTCTGATTGCCCTGTGACTGACCCTGCGTGTCCGGCTGGCTCGTTCCGGTGGCGCCGGGATTCGGGGCACCGGTGACACCACTGACCGCAGGTGGTGTGCTGCTCGAGCCGGTCGCGCCAGTGGCTCCGCCACCGCCGCCGGCGGAAGGCGAGAAGATGTACTGCCCGTTGCTCAAGCGGTAGACCTTGCCGACCTCTTGGCCTTGGCCACTACCGCCGCTCGGGCTGGTCGCTGGCGGAGCCTGCAGCGGGTCGCCGCTGACACCGCCTGGATTGGTCGTGATCAGATTGGTGGCGCCGATCGACGACAGCGCGGCCAGCAGCAAACCGACCGCGAGCACGAGCGAGAGGTCGAAGAGGTTGACGAGTCCTTCCAGCGGGTCGCCGGCACGCTCGGTGCGACGGCCGGAAACGCTGCCAGGTGTCGGAGTGACCTTCATCGTTAAGACCGTGCCCTACGCCTCGTCCGCGCCGCCGTCGCCAGACGGGTCATCGGCGTCGGGGATCTTCGGTGACTTGTCCTTGGGTGCGTCGGGAATGCTCGGGGTCTTGTCAGCCGGGGCGTCAGGCGCGCTGGGTGTACCGCTGGGTGTACCGCTGGGTGTACCGCTGGTCACGTGACTGGACGC
>JBASTN010000078.1:0-2022 GCA_049274915.1 Solirubrobacterales bacterium | reverse complement strand
AACCGCGTGGAGCTCGAGGCCAGTGGCTGGACCGGCGAGACGATCTACATCCCCGACGAGCAGTTGGCGGCGCTCTCCCCTCTCCCCCCGGCCGATCTGGCGCCGGACGACCCCGCGCTGATGATCTTTACCTCCGGAACGACCGGCGACGCGAAGCCTGTTGTTCATTCCCATGACTGCCTGTCGGGCCAGGCGCTGCAAGCCGAGCATTGGTTCGCCGCCCGTCCCGGGGAGATCGCCTGGTGCACCGCCGCCTCCGGCTGGTCGAAGAGCGCGCGCAACGTTTTTCTGACGCCGTGGCTCTGCGGCGCGGCGGCGGTGCTGCACGACCAACGCTTCGACCCGACGCAACGCCTCGAGACCGTCGCCCGGGAACGAGTCAACGTGCTCTGCATGGCGCCGACCGAGTACCGCGTGATCGCGCGACGTGCCGAGTTGAAAACAATCGAGTCGCTGCGACAGTGCGTGTCGGCCGGTGAAGCGCTCAACGCGGAGATCTTTGACAACTGGCGCAGCGGGCTCGGCGTCGACATTCGTGACGGATACGGGCAGACAGAGACCGGCGCGATCACGGCCGTGCGACCCGGCGATGCGGTCAAGCCGGGCTCGATGGGACGGCCGATGCCGGGGATCGAGATCCGCATCGTCGACGGAGAACTGTGGATCGACCCGGCGACGGTACCGACGTTCTTCACTGGCTACGGACGCCCCGGCGAGCTGACGCCGCCAGAACTACACAGCGACGACAGCGGTCGGCGCTGGTGGCGGACTGGCGACCTCGTCAGCCAGGACAAGGACGGCTACCTCTGGTTCGACTCTCGCAACGACGACATCATTCTTTCGGCCGGTTACCGGATTGGACCGTTCGAGGTGGAGTCTGCATTGATTACGCACCCGGCCGTTGCCGAAGCCGCGGCCGTCGCAGCCCCCGACGCCGAACGAGGTGCAATCGTGCGCGCTGTTGTTGTGCTGAAAGATTCCGCCACCGCATCCGACGCGCTGGCGACAGAACTCCAGGACCACGTAAAAACGACGACCGCGCCTTACAAGTACCCGCGGATTGTCGAGTTCGCCGAGTCCTTGCCGAAAACGTCCAGCGGCAAGATCCGCCGGGCGAAGCTGCGCGACGACTGGGACGACACCTAGCGATGAGCAACCGCCTCGCCGACGAGTCCTCGCCCTATCTCCGCCAGCACGCAGGGAATCCGGTCGACTGGTACCCATGGGGCGAAGCAGCGCTGACCCGCGCGGTCGACGAGGACAAGCCGATTCTGCTGTCAATCGGTTACGCCGCTTGCCATTGGTGCCACGTAATGGCCCACGAGTCGTTCGAGAGCGAGTCGACCGCCGCCTATATGAATGAGCATTTCGTCAACGTCAAGGTCGATCGTGAGGAGCGACCCGACATCGACGCGATCTATATGGAGGCGGCGCAGGCGATGAGTGGCCACGGCGGATGGCCGCTGACAGCCTTTCTTACGCCCACCCAGGCCCCGTTCTTCGCCGGGACCTACTTCCCGCCGGAGCCACTGCCCGGGCGCCCGAGCTTCATGCAGCTGATGGAAGGCGTGGTCGAAGCCTGGGCAACGAAGCGCGATCAGATCGAACAGTCGCGCGAACGAATGGTCGAGGCGCTGTCGGCAACGGCCAATCTGAAGTCACCCGACGAGCCGATCACATCGGACGTGCTCGACGCGGCACGCGACGGGTTGCGCAACTCCTACGACGGCCAGTTCGGCGGTTTTGGCGGTGCTCCGAAGTTCCCCGCCCATTCGGTGATCGACTTTCTGCTTGGACAGCCCGAACCGTCGTTGCAGAAGCTCGCCGTCACAACGCTTCGCAAGATGGCCGCTGGAGGCATTCATGACCAGATCGGCGGCGGCTTCGCGCGCTATTCGGTCGACGAGCGCTGGCACATTCCGCATTTCGAGAAGATGCTCTACGACAACGCGCTGCTCGCAAGGAACTACCTGCACGCCTGGCAAGAGACCGGCGAAGTTGAGTTTGCCGACGTCGCGCGTT
>JBASTN010000077.1:0-3420 GCA_049274915.1 Solirubrobacterales bacterium | reverse complement strand
TCACCGCACTTCGTCGCAGGCTCGATCAGGTCCGCTCTTCGCGCGAGACGCAACGCCGCGAACGCGAGCGCAAAAGCCTTGCCACCGTCGCGCTGGCCGGTTACACCAACGCCGGCAAGTCGAGCCTGCTCAACACACTGACCGGGTCTGAAGTAACCGTGCGCGATCGCCTGTTCGAGACGCTCGACCCGACTACCCGCACGCATGCAATCGACGGACGACAGGTACTGATTACCGACACCGTCGGGTTTATCCGAAAGCTGCCACACCAGGTCGTCGACGCCTTCGCCTCGACGCTTGAAGAGGCCCTTTCGGCGGA
The DNA here is from genome assembly GCA_049274915.1 of Solirubrobacterales bacterium. Taxonomy (GTDB): domain Bacteria; phylum Actinomycetota; class Thermoleophilia; order Solirubrobacterales; family JACPNS01; genus JACPNS01. The sequence goes on along the minus strand of JBASTN010000077.1, from coordinate 3,101 downwards.
GCTGGTGCTGCACGTCGTAGACGCCTCAATGGTCGAGGAGGATTTGATCGAGATGATCGCGGCCGTCGATGACGTGCTCGCCGAGATCGGAGTCGTCGAGCACGACTCGCATCTCGTTCTCAACAAGATCGACTTGGTGACTCCCGAGCGTCGGCAAGAACTCCGCTATCGGCACCGCGACGCGTCGTTAGTTTCGGCGGTCACTCGTCAAGGTCTCGACGAACTTCAAAAGACGATCGCTGCAAAGCTCTCGGCAAAACTCGTTCCGGTCGCGCTGCTCGTGCCCTACTCGCATGGCAACGTGATCGACCTGTTGCACCAACAGGCCGCCGAGCTCGTCCGCGAGGACCGTGGTGACGGTGTGTTTGTCACCGCCAGGCTGCCGCGCCCGGTCGCCGAGCGTCTTCGCGAGTTCGATGTTGGCGGACCGCGTCCGGCGGCACCCGTCGCGTCGCAGGACTCGCCGGCCGATGACGACGAGAACACGCTCGCCGCGGTTTCATCCGAGGCCGCCGCGTAGTATCCGCGGTCTCTTGGAACTGCGCTTCACGAAACTCGCGGACGATGCTGTCATCCCAAGCCAGGCGCATCCCGGTGACGCCGGAAGCGATCTTTACGCTCGAGCGGCCGTCACCCTTGCGCCGGGGGAGCGCGCTCGGGTGGGCACCGGGATCGCAGTGGCGATCCCCGATGGTCACGCAGGGCTGGTGCTTCCGCGTTCCGGCCTGGCGCATAAGCATGGGATCTCGGTGGTCAACGCGCCGGGTTTAATCGACTCGGGATACCGCGGTGAGCTGCAAGTGCTGCTGCTTAACACCGATCGCGTCGAGAGCTACGACGTCAAAGCGGGAGATCGCATCGCGCAGCTACTGCTCGTTGCGTTCACGGCGCCGCAGTGGGCTGAGGTCGACAGTTTTGAACAGACCTCGCGCGGCGACTCGGGCTTCGGATCTAGCGGCGACTAGCCGGCCGCGGACTCCCTTGCCGCACCACGAACCATGTAAGGCGCTACCAGCGTCGTCAGGATCGACATGCCGACAATCACAGCGAAGATGTCGGGTTCGATCACGCCTTCATTGAGGCCGATCCCGGCGACGATCACGCCGACCTCACCGCGCGGCACCATGCCGGCGCTGACAATCTTTCGATCGGTCCGGTTCATCCCGCGGGTGCCGAGCCAAGCCCCGAGGTACTTAGTCGCCACCGCGAGCGCAGTGACACCGACCAGCAGCGCGATCGTCTCAAGCTCCTTGAATGCGCTGATCGCGACCTGTGCTCCGATCGTCGCAAAAAAGAACGGCGCGAAGAACGCGTAGAGCGGCGCGACCTCGGTTTCAATCGTGTTCTGGTCGCGCGTTTCGGCGATTATCATGCCTGCGAGAAACGCTCCGATCACTGCCGCCAAACCGATCTCGGCAGACAAAACGGCGAGTCCTAAACAGATGATCACAGCCGGCATCAGCGGGGAATCGGCGAAGCGCGGGGTCTCGAGAATCTGCGGCTGTGCCCGCAGTAGACGCGAGCCTCCGATCGCGACGAACCCGACGAAGCCGATTACGATCGCGATCAGTAGGCCGATGTCGCCGACATCGAGGTCACCGTCGACGGCGATCCCGGTGGCGATCGCCAGAACGATCAGCGCCAACACGTCGTCGATTATCGCCGCGCCGAGAATAGTCCGGGCTGCGCGCGTCGATTGAAGATCGAGCTCGACCAGCAGTGCAGACGTGATACCGACGCTGGTAGCCGCGAGGGCCGCGCCGATGAAGAGCGCAGTCGCCGTCGAGGCGCCGAATGCCAGCGCGAGACCGATGCCGATCCCGGTCGGGAGCATCACGCCAAGCAGACCAACGGCGGTGGCTGAACGGCCGACCGTAGTGAGGTCGCTCAACTTGGTCTCGAGTCCGACCCAGAACAGCAAGAAGATGACTCCCAGCTCGGAGAAGACCTCGACCACCGTGGTCAGCTCTACGAATCCAAGGACGGCCGGTCCGACAACTAAACCAGCGGCGATCTCGCCGATCACTACGGGCTGTTTGATGCGGCGAAAAATCTCTTCTCCGAGCTTCGCGGCAATCAACAAGACAAAAAGGGCGAGCAGACCGTCGGCGACGTCTTGGTTGCCCGCGGCCAAGAGCACGTGCGCAAAGGCCGAGTCGAACATCAGCTGCTTCGTGAGCGCAGGCGTCGGAACCGGGTCGATCGGCGCGCCGCGCGCACGGCGCAGTCGTGCGCCTGCCGTTCAAGCCGGTCGTCAAGCTCCGCCAGTTCTACGGGGCCGTCACGACCGAGCGCCAATGCAGTTAGGTGATCTGCAAACCACGCATTCTTAGGCAGCAGCGGACCATGCAGGTAGGTGCCGAAGACATTCTTCCGTCGGACGCCTTCGAAGCGATCGGTGCCGTTGTTTCCAAAACCCTCGATAACCCGGCCCAAGGGCTCGGCGTCAGAGCCGAGATAAGTGCGACCGCCGTGGTTTTCAAAGCCCGCGAGTCGGCGTGTCGCGCCATCCAGTTCGACGTCGATGATTACGTTTCCGATTAGACGGGGACCGGGCTCGCGGACCGTTCGCAGATCGACCAGTCCGAGGCCGGGGATCGTCCTGTCGTCGAGCTCGTAGGACTCGCCGAGTAACTGGTATCCGCCGCATACGGCGAGTATCACCCGCCCGTCGCCGGCGGCTTCGGCGAGAGAGTCACGCTTACTGTCGAGCATGTCTTGGGCGATCAGCTCTTGGTCGCGATCCTGTCCGCCACCGATGTAGAAGAGGTCATAGTCGGATGGATTGATCGCGTCGCCGGCTTCGCTTCCGGTTAGCTCAAAGCCGATCCCGCGGGCGGCGCAGCGTCGTTCGAGCAAAATCATGTTCCCACGATCGGCGTAGATGTTCATGCGCGACGGATAAAGCGCACAGACTCGGAGTGTCTTGCCGGTCGCCACGATCAGCTCTCCCAGTAGGTCGGCGCATCGCCGCGGCGAGCGATCGCGGTGCGAAGCTCAAGCAAGGACGTGTAGGTCGGCAGGGCGAAGATCGGCATCGCCGCAGAGACCGCGCGTCCGACGGCAGCGTCGAACGAGCGCTCGATGTTGTTGTCGACGAC
>JBASTN010000076.1:0-5349 GCA_049274915.1 Solirubrobacterales bacterium | reverse complement strand
CCGCGGAAATACAGCAGCGGCTCTCCTCCCGGGGCCTCGAAATCCTCGACCGCGACGATCCCGATCTGGTGATCGCCGCCCGGCACCAACTCGCCAAGCGATCCAGAGAACCACGACACGCAGCCGTCGAGCACCGGCACGCCTCCGTGCTCGCTCCATCCCACGCCGGCGAACTTTTCGTCCTCGCTCGCCTTGCTGGCGAACACCTTCGACACATCCTCCTGGCCGACTGCCAGAACGTTCACTCCTACTCGACGCTGCACCTTCGCCGCCTCGAGCGTGCGTGCGGAGTTGTCGAAGCAGACGATCATCAGCAGCGGATCCAGCGAAAGCGAGGTGATCGCGTTCGCTGTCATCCCCGTCGGCCGGCCTGCTTCGGTGAACGCCGTGACCACGCAGACGCCGGTCGCGAAGTTGCCGATCGCGTCGCGGAACCGGCGCTTGTCGTCGTGCTCGTTCATCGTCCGCGAAGTATTAGAACAGCAGCGCCCGCCGTCGTGTGGATCGACCGCCGATCATGCGCTCAAAGGTTCGCCCCACGCGTCGCGTATTATCCCCGCCGATGTTCTTTCCTTCGCTTCGCCCACTGCTACTCGCGACTGTTGCCGTCGCCGCGATCGCCGTCACCGGCTGCGGCAGCGAAGGCGTCTCCGTGCCCGAGAGCGACACCGCCGCGCGCCGCGGAGCCGAGCTGTTCGCCGAGCGTTGTTCAGGCTGCCACACGATCGCGGCCGCCGGCGCCCAAGGCTCTAAGCCCAAGGACGAGATCAACCCGAAGGACCGTACCAACGGGCCGAACTTCGATCAGCGCAAAGAGGGCTACGAAGACGTCATGACCGCGATCCGCCAAGGTGGGTTCTCCGGCGCGATCATGCCGGGCAACATCGTCACCGGCAAAGACGCCGAAGACGTCGCGACTTTCCTCGACAAGTACTCAGGCAAGAACCCCGACTGAGTTCCGTCTGAGTTCCCGCCCGGGTAGGGTCCAATTCGCCCATGCTCGACCTCAAGGCAATACGCAACGATCCCGAGCCGACGCTCGCCGCTCTGGCGCGTCGTAAGGACGGCTCGCAGGACCGCCTCTCGGAGGCCCTGGAGCTCGACGCTCGACGCCGCGAAATTCTGCCGCGCAGCGAACAGATAAGCGCCGAACAAAATGCGGCCAACGACGCCATCGCTCAGGCTAAGCGCGGCGGCGGCGACGCGACAGAAGCGATCGCGAAGATGAAAGAGATCGCCGCCGAGGGCAAACGGCTCAAAGAAGAACTCGTCACCGTCGAAGAACGACTGGCCGAAGCGATGGCCCAGGTGCCCAACCCACCTGACCCGACGGCCGCCGACGAGGACACCGAGATCAGCAGTTGGGGCGATCCCAGGCCTGAAGGCCGCGACCACCTCGAACTCGCCGGCGACCTGATCGACATGGAAGCCGCGGCGAAAGTCAGCGGGTCGCGCTTCGCCTACATCAAGGGCGATCTAGTGATTCTTGAGCTGGCAATCGTTCAGTACATGATGAACAAGCTCGGCGGTCACGGGTTCACGCCGGTGATCCCACCGGTGCTCGTGCGTGAGAAGGCGCTCTACGGCACCGGCTTCCTGCCCGACACCGAACAGCAGATTTACCGGCTCGCCGACGACGACCTTTACCTCACCGGCACCTCTGAAGTCGCGCTGGCCAGCCTGCACGAAGGAGAGATCCTCGACGAGGCGGACGTGCCGTTGCGCTACGCCGGCTTCTCGCCCTGTTTCCGTCGCGAGGCAGGCACTGCGGGTCGCGACACGCGCGGAATTTTTCGCGTTCACCAGTTCGAGAAGGTCGAGATGTTCGCGTTCGTTCGGCCCGAGGACAGCTCTGCCGAACACGAGCGTATTCTCGCGATCGAGGAGTCGATCATGCAAGATCTCGGGCTCCCTTACCGCGTTGTCAACATCGCGGTCGACGACCTCGGCGCCTCTGCGGCAAAGAAGTTCGACATCGAAGCCTGGCTGCCCAGCCAACAGAAGTACCGCGAGCTGACGTCCTGCTCAAACACCACGGATTTCCAGGCGCGCCGCTTAAACGTGCGGATTCGGCCAGAAGGCGGTGGTTCGCCGCACACCGCCCACACACTCAATGGCACGGCAACGGCCCTTGGCAGGACAATAATTGCAATACTTGAAAATCATCAGGGACCAGACGGCATCGTCTCGGTCCCGGAAGTACTGACCCAGTTCGGTGCTCCAGCAACGATCGGAGGAACATGACAACAGTTCTTATCGCCGACGACCACCACATCGTGCGCGACGCGATCAAGCTACGCCTACTCGAGAACGACGACATCGACGTCGTCGGTGAGGCCGCCAACGGTCTCGAAGCAATCGACCTGGCGAAGGCTGAGAGCCCGGAGGTCGTGATCATGGACGTCGAAATGCCCGCAATTGACGGCATTGCTGCGACCAAGCAGATCATCGAACAGTCCCCCGGTACGAAGGTGATCATCTTCACCGCGCACCCGCAGCCAGACCTTTTGGCGCTTGCATTGCGTGCGGGAGCGACGGGCTACGTGCTGAAGTCGTCGAGCGCGGCCGAACTGCACGAGGCGGTCCACACCGTCGCCGGCGGCGGAACATTCGTAAACGGCGGATTCGACGCACCATCGCCCGGCGTCAGCAACCTCGAGTCGCTGTCGCCACGCGAGGTCGAAATTCTCCAGCTGCTTGCCGAAGGCAAGCGCGCTAAGGACATCGCCAACGAGTTGAGCCTCAGCCCGGCGACCGTTCACACGCACGTGCGTAACGCGATTTCGAAGCTAGAGGTCGACACGCGCACCCAGGCGGTCGCCCTGGCCGTACGATTCCGCTACCTCGTAGACGCACCCGAGCTCGAAGAGCTCGACGAGAACACACAGTTCGGCGGGAACGAGAGCAACACCGGAGTACTGCCCAGCGGTTGATCCAGGGGCTAGCTCTTGACTTTGTCTTCTTCGCGAACGGCGTCCGGATGGGCGCCGTTTGTTTTTTGCGCCGTCGCCGTTGGCATGCACCGCCCGTTCGCTGCGGACTTGCACTCGGGATTATGAGTCGCGTGTGGATCGCACCACTGATTCCAGCGTGCACGCTGCTTTCAATGGTGCCGACTGGCCTGATGGCATTGGTTGACCCCGGAGGAGATCAGCGCAATCATCCCGACACTTTCCTGGGGACGCTGGCCGTGAACTTGCCGGGTGAGGTTTTGTTCCTCGTCGCGTTCGTGATGGTCATTACGTTTGCTGGCGTAGTGGCGGGGCGCATCGTCGTCGGGTTCCGGAGGCGACCCGCTGTTTCGCCGTAGATTCGGCTCAGACGAACTCGTTTCGGCGAGATGCGCCACAGCCATAAACGGAGGGTGAGGGATTCGAACCCTCGAAAGACTTTCGCCTTTACTGGTTTTCAAGACCAGCGCATTCAACCGCTCTGCCAACCCTCCGCTGGTGAGATTAGTGAGCGCGCGGCGAATCGGCTAGATCACCATATTTAGGCGACCCGAGTCGATCACGTGATCGGGGCGTCGGCGCAATCTCGCCCCAGGACGGCTCGGCCGGACGGCGGCTAAGCCGACTGCACGGCGTCAGCAGGAAAAGCGATGCCGGTCGCGGCGGCGCAGCGATAGCCATTCGGGTTCTTGCCGAGGTACTGCTGGTGATTCTCCTCGGCGTAGAAGAAGAACTCGTCGAGTTCGCCGACGCTGCGAATCTCGGTGGTGATCAGTCCGTAGTCGGCGTCGTCGAGCGCGCGCTGGTAGATCTGCTTGCTGCGCTCAGCGGCTTCAAGCTGTTGCGGCGAGTTGGCGTAGATGCCACTGCGGTATTGCGTGCCGACGTCGTTACCTTGGCGCATGCCCTGCGTGGGGTCGTGGTGTTCCCAAAAGCGCTTGAGCAGATCGTCGTAGGAGATCTTGTTCGGATCGAAGACCACGAGGACCGCCTCGGTGTGACCGGTCATGCCGCTGCAGACTTCTTCGTAAGTCGGGTTGTTGGTGAATCCGCCGACGTAGCCGACTGCCGTGCTGAAGACGCCCGGCAGCTGCCAGAAGTCTTCTTCGACGCTCCAGAAGCAACCGGCCGCGAAGACCGCGGTCTCGAAGCCGAGTGGGAACGGCCCACGGATCGGGTTGCCGTTGACGAAGTGATCGGTGCCCGGGTCGATCGCGTGGTCGCGACCCGGAAGCGCCGCATCTACCGACGGCATCTCGGGGTCTTTTCGGAACAAGGACATGGATGAGAATCTAAATCAATCGGGTCGTCCGATGTCCGGTCGTGCGTGCGCAGGCGCGCGGCCATAGAATCGCGTCATGGCCGTCGCCACCGAGAGATCCAGCGCGCTCGATCCTGCCTCACGGCTCGCCCGTTACGAGCGTCTCTTTGCCGATCGCGGGTCGCCTTTCGCGTTCGTCGACCTCGACGCGATGTGGGCGAACTCAGCGCAGATGATCGAGCGCTCCGGCGACAAACCGATCCGTGTGGCGAGCAAGTCGCTGCGCTGCGCGCCGATACTGCGCTCGATCCTCTCGCACGATGCGCGGTATCGAGGTCTACTCACGTTCACGCTGCCGGAAACGCTGTGGCTGCATGAACAGGGCTTCGAGGACCTTGTGTTGGCCTACCCCTCGACCGACCGCGATGCCTTCGCGCAGCTGGCAACCATCACCGCGCTGGCACCGGAGACCGCGCCGGTCGTGATGGTTGATTCGGTCGCGCATCTCGATCTGATCGAGTCCGCTGTCGGATCGAGTGGCGCGCCGATCCGCGTCGCGATCGAGGCCGACGCCGGATTCTGGACTTTGCGCGGCACGCTGAAGATCGGGCCGAAGCGGTCGCCGATCCATACGGCTGCGCAGGCGACCGAACTCGCGCGCGAGATTGAACGGCGCCCCGGCGTGGCGCTGACCGGGTTGATGCTTTACGAAGGGCAGATCGCGGGCGTCGGTGACAATGCACCCGGCGGTCCGGCCGCGCAGCTCAAGAACCAAGTGATTCGCAAGATGCAGGCGTCGTCAGTCGCCGAACTCGCCGAGCGTCGCGGCGACATCGCCTACGCCGTAAACCACATCAAGCCGCTCGAGTTCGTCAACGGGGGCGGCACGGGCAGCCTGCATCTGACGTCACGAGAAGAGGCCGTGACCGAACTCGCCGCCGGATCCGGCTTCTACGCCCCGAAACTGTTCGATACCTACACGGCCTTCAAGCTCGCCCCGGCCGCGATCTTCGCGCTGCCGATCGTGCGCAAGCCGGCGCCATCGATCGCAACCGCGCTGGGTGGCGGATACCTGGCTTCCGGACCTGGCGCGGCGGATCGCATGCCGTCGCCGTATCTGCCAGCCGGCCTGAAACT
>JBASTN010000075.1:0-8531 GCA_049274915.1 Solirubrobacterales bacterium | reverse complement strand
CGCGACGATCATTCCGACGGTCGGCCAGAACCGTGCTTTCACCAAACCGAAATCTCGCAGCCGGACTGGCCCGGCAGAGCGCGCCAGCGCCCAGCCAGTCGCGGCGAACACCACACCTTGCAGGATCGATGCGATGACGATGAAGATCGGGTCCGTGTCGGTCGCCTCGCGGATACCGTCGACTTGGCCGCCGAGCAGCACGAAGATGAGCGCAAAGATCGCGATCAGAATCTGGGCGGCGACGAATCCGAGGATCGCGCTGAGCACGCCGAGACGGGCGGGCCACCGGTCGGCGCCGGACTTACCGTCGAACGCCGGGGGCGTAGGCATCCCGGATGGTCGGAGGAAGATCGGCGGTGGAGTGGGCGGGCCGGCCGGGAGCGTGCTTGCCGGGGGCGTGCTGCCCGGGGGTATCCCGGGCGCGGGCGGACCGCCGGGCGGCGGACCAAAGCTGCTGTGGTCGTCGGACACGATGCATATTGTGGCCTGACCGGATGCGGATTCGTCCGGCGAGCACCCGATCCCGATGATTCCACTGGCAAACCTCAACGACTTCGTCGACGACAACAGCGACTGGATCAACGCTGCCGCGATCCTCTTGGTCGCTATCGCGACCGCCAAACTGGTCGACTGGTTCGTCGCGCGCAACGCGCTGCGAGCGGCCAAACGCGTCGTCGGAGATGAGTTCTCGCAGGCGACGATGACACGCCTGCGACTGGTGCGCAGGCTGATGTTCGCCGCGATCGTGCTGATCGGCCTAGGTCTCGCGCTCTCTCAGATCTCCGCCCTCGCCCCGCTGGCAAACGCGCTGCTCGCAAGCTCAGCTGTCGTCGGCATCGCTGTCGGTCTCGCCGCGCGCGGCGCGCTCGCCAACGGCGTCGCCGGGATCATGATCGCGACCGTCCAGCCGTTCCGGATCGGCGACGTGATCGAGTGGGAAGGCCACCACGGCCTAGTCGAAGACATCACGTTGACCTACACCTTCATCCGCTTGCCGAGCGGTCATCGGTTGGTCGTGCCAAACGAAGCGATCGCTGCCAGTCCGCTCGAGAATTACACGATCACCGGCGACGCAGTCGACACGGACGCGTCGGTCTGGGTCGTGCCGCCACGCGCGACTGCGGCACTCGAGCTACTGCGCGACCAGATGAAAGACTTCAATGTCACGCTCGGAGAGTGTGAGCACCATCGCATCGAGCTGAAGATCGGCTTCGCCACCGACGCCATCAGTGAGGCGCGACAGCGCATCGCAGCCCGCGAGCAAGCGGTCAGGCTGCTCAGCGACGCCGGTATGCTCGAAGCCCCGGCCGGCTAGGCCGCTGCGCGAAACCCCGGCGCTAACGCTGCGCGAAACCTATGGCTGCGTTGCGGTGTTATTGGCACGGGTCACTTACCCGGCTTGCGCGCTCCCCTCAGCAGGTTCCGAGCGCGCTCCAGCGAACGAGTTATCTAGACACTTGCGAACTTTGACTGTGCGAACTTTGACCGTGCGAACTTTGACCACCAGTACCCATACGAATGGTGCGACGCGATGACCGCGCGCAAACGCAGAAAGCGCCGCTCGCGCCGCGGCGGACGTCATCGTCCGCTCGCGTTGATGATTGTCGTCCTATTTACGCTCAGCGCGATCGCCGGCTTCGGCGCAATCGGCTATGTCGTCGCTGTCGCCGCCGGTGCACCGGAGCTCGGCAAGCCAGTCAACCGAGGTCTCACAAGCAGCGTCTACGCGCGCGACGGTTCGTTGCTCGGCTACATCCAGGCCGACGAGATCAGCACGCCACTCGACTGGAAGAACATCCCGCAGAATCTCAAGGACGCGACCGTCGCGATCGAGGACGAGCGCTTCTACAAACACACCGGCGTCGACTACAGCGCAATCGTCCGCGCCGCGATCAAGAACTTCTCCTCCCGCAAGACCGTGCAGGGTGGCTCGACGATCACCATGCAGCTGGTCCGCAACCTCTACCTCTCCGAACCCAAGCGCGACTACAAGCGCAAGATCCGCGAGGCCAAGCTCGCCAGCGAACTCGAGAGTGAGCATTCCAAGCGCTGGATTCTGCAGAACTATCTGAACACGGCGCCTTACGGAACGGTCGGTGGACAGAGCGCGATGGGCGTGCAGGCCGCGGCGCAGTTCTTCTTCGCGAAGAACGCGAAGAACCTCGATCTCGCCGAGTCGGCGACTCTTGCCGGTCTGCCGCAAGCGCCGAGCCAGTACAACCCGTTCCTCAACCCCAAGGATGCGAGGCAGCGCCGCAACGAGGTGCTGACGAAGATGGCCGAGCTGGGCTACATCTCGTCGTCTGAGGCAGACGAGGCAAAGGCCTCTGATCTGAAGGTCAAGCAGGGCACGCGCTACTCAAAGATCCGCGAGCCGTACTTCTTCGACTACGTCAAGCAGCGTCTGATCGACAAGTACGGCATCAACACGGTTCGCCGTGGTGGTCTGAAGGTCTACACAACGATCGACCGCAAGCTCCAAGACGCAGCGCGCGCCGCGATCAACAGTTCCCTCAATGGTCCGAGCGGGGCGATCGTCTCGATCGAGCCGAAGACCGGATTCATTCGCACGATGGCCTCAAGCGGCGGCTACGGCGAGCGCCAGTTCAACCTGGCGGCGCAGGGCAGGCGCCAGCCCGGGTCGTCCTTTAAGACGATGGCGCTGGTGACGGCGCTGCGCCAAGGCATCAGCCCGACGACCACTTACAACTCTCACCCGATCAATATCAAGAACTCGCCGTATGGCCCGATCAAGGTCAAGACCTACGACGACAGTTACCGCGGCAACATCTCGTTGACCAAGGCAACGACGACATCCGACAACGCTGTCTACATCCAGCTCGCACTCGACGTCGGCCCGAAGAACGTGCGAGAGACTGCTCGCCTGATGGGCATCCGCTCGAAGCTCAACGGCTACCCGGCCGAGAGCCTCGGCGGTCTCGAGCGGGGGGTTTCGCCGTTGGAGATGAGCCGCGCGTACGGCACGATCTCCGCCGGCGGTGTGCGCCCACAGCCCGAAGCAATCGAGAAGGTTGTCTTCCCGGGCAGCAAAGTCGATGAAGTCGGCAAGCCGCGCCGCAAGAAAGTCTTCAGCGACGGCGTTGCATACGAGACCACGAAGATTCTCAAGCAGAACGTGATCGGCGGTACCGGCACCGGAACCCGCACCTACTTCACCTGCCCCGCCGCGGGTAAGACCGGCACCACCGATGCCTTTAAGGACGCCTGGTTTGTTGGCTACACGCCGCTCTTGTCGACCGCCGTCTGGGTCGGCTACCCCGACTCAGGAATCGCGATGCCCGGCATGGCCGGCGGAACCGCTCCGGCGACGATCTGGGGTAAGTTCATGAAGGCCGCCCAGGGCAACCGCTGCCGCGACTGGCCCGAGCCAAAGGAGCCGTTCGAAGCCAAGCCATTCACCGGAAAGTACGCCGCACAAGGCAAGCGGGAAGGTGGCGCCCCGACGGGCGACGCGTACAGCGAGGGCGACGACAAAAAGAAGAAGGACAAGTCCGACACGAAAGACGACGGTGGCGGCAAGAAGGAAGAATCCGACCCCGAGGCCCCCGCCGACCCGGTGCCGACCCCGGACCCGGTCCCCCGGCCCGAAACTCCCGGCGCCGTCGCGCCCGGCTAACCCCGCCGCATGCTCGCAGCCGAATCGGGTCGTGAGGTGACCGCCGCGACCGTTGACGCGCACCCGGGGTTGCGATTGCTCGCGCGGGTCGCGCTTGGGATCTTTGCTCTGATTGGGGTTTGGCTGGCGGTTGCGCCGGCGGTGGTGGGGTCGAAGATTGTGTTGGCGACGGCTGGTGGATCGCCAGACTGGTTGTTGGGGGTATGGCGATTCGCGGGAGCTGACGTGTTGGCCGGCGAGAACGCTGGATGGACTTATTACTCGGTGCTGATGTGCGGGATGGCGGTGTATGCGCTGCTTGTTGCGCTGGCGCCACAGCTCTCGATGCGCGCGTTGTGGACGGCCGTGATCGGGCTGCACGTCGTGTTCTTTTTGGCGCCGCCGCTGCTGTCGCAGGACGTGTTTAGTTACGTCGCGTACGCGCGGCTGGGTGTGGAGCACGATCTGAATCCGTACTCGCACCGGCCGTTCGACATTCCTGCCGATCCGGTGTTCGGGTACGCGGGGTCGAAGGATGCGGTGAATGTGTACGGGCCGTTCTTCACGTTGGTGACTTATCCACTGGCGTGGTTGTCGGTGCCGGCAGCATTTTGGGTTTTGAAGGGGGTTGCGGCGGCGGCGAGCCTTGGATTGATCCGGGTGGTGGACGAGATCGCGCAGCGAGTTGGAGTGGACCGGCGACGAGCGATTGTCGTGCTTGGCCTGTGCCCGGCGACGTTGGTCCACGTGGTTGGCGGAGCGCACAACGAGGCGCTTGTGATGTTGCTCGTGTTCGGGGGGATCTCGCTGGCGCTGGGGGAGCGTGAGCGGGTTGGTGGATTTGTGTCAGCTGCGGCGCTAGGGGTGAAGGCGTCGGCGTTGGTGCCGTTGCCGTTCATGCTTGTTGCGACGCGGGAGCGGTGGCAGATGCTGGCGGGGATGGCTGCGGCCGGGGTGTTGACCGTCGTTGTCGGCGTCGTGGCGTTTGGTGGCGACGCGCTGAACAGCTTGAATCTGATCTCGTCTAATCAGGATCGGACGAGTCGGTACTCGATTCCGCAGGTGACGGTGGACGGGCTTGGACGGGTGTTTGGGTCGCTGGACCATGGGGCAGCGATTGACGCGGTGCGGGGGGTGATGGTGCTGGTGCTTGGCGTCGCGGTGGTGTGGTTGTTGCACCGCTCGTGGCGTCGGCCGGAGACTTGGCTGGCGAATGCGGGGTGGGCGACGCTAGGGGTGTTGATCGCTTCGGCGTGGTTGGTGCCGTGGTATCTGCTTTGGTTGTTGCCGTTTGCGGCGGTTACGCGGTGTCGGGCGTTGATCGTGGCGAGTGTGGTGTTCGCGGGGTATGCGATGGCGATTGCGATTCCGTTCTGATCGCATCATCGCCACGCCGGATGACCTCAAAACGGCTCGTACAACTCGACTCTTGCCGTGTGCTCATCCACGGGATCCCAATTCGAGAATATTTCGACCATTTGGGCTGGTTCAGAGACTCCGTACTGCGCGATTGCACGGAGGTGGGGGGCCGGAATAGTAGAAATCCTTGGAATTGGCCCGCGAAACCAGATACTTGAAGCGCGCCGGTCTGAGCTGATCCGAACGCATATCCGGGCGGCTCACGGAATCCGCAGGCGCGCGTCTGCTCCGTCGTCAAACGCGTGCACGACCGTTAGGTCGGATTGCGCGGATTCGGTCGTCGACCAGTCGACCCCGCCGACCCAACGGAGGATTCGAGCCACCACTCGGCCGAGCGGCTCGGGATTGTTGGTTCGGGAGAGCGCCCGCAAACCGCCCAGGTAGTCCTCGCGATATGAGATCGGAACTATGAAACGGCAGAGATCAGCGGCGGTGAGCTCAGCGTTCATCATCAACCGCGCGGTGCGTCCGTTTCCATCGGCGAACGGATGCACTTCGGAGACGAGAAACATCATGAAAACAGCCCGTGCATATCCCGCAGGCAGGGACTCGTAGTACGACCATCCAGCTCGGAGCGTGCCCTCGACCAGCTCCGGCCGAACGAACAGCGTCGCGCCGGCCTGGTTGGCCCGCTCCTTAAATTCGCCCGGCCGCTTGTCCAGACGCTGATCGAGAACCAATGCGTTGGTCGATCTTGCGATCGCGATCAGTTCGTCTGCTGATTCGGGGACAGCGCGGTTGCGTCGCTTGTCTACGGCAGCACGGAAGGTGCCGACCAGATCGTGCGCATCCTCGGGGCGGTCAGCCGGAACGATGCCGTCGAAGACAATCTCGCTCGCTTCCTCGACTGTGAATTCCGTGCCTTCGATGAAGTTCGAGAAGTACGCCTCGTAGAACGCCGCGACCTCGCCGACGCCCGAGCAAGTCGAGAGTTCGGCCGGGGCTTGACCGAGCAGCTCATTGCGCAGCAGATCAAAGAGATCAAGTCGTGGTCCGTCATACGGCACGCCTTGCCTTCGAGCCACCGCCTGCGCGCCGGCAAGCGGTGCGTCGCGCGTCCCGAGAATCGACCCAATGATCTCGTCAAGCTCGCGATAGCGCGCGAGCCATTGATCACCTTGTTCGGTCGCGAGCTCACGCGCATGGTCGCGCAGACGGTTCAATTCGGCTTCGCCATCTCGATCGGCGAGGCCCGACAGCCAGTCCTCCAGTTCCGATCTCGAAAGCGTCCACGGTGGTGCTTTTCCCGCTCGCGATGGGATCAAATTGTCGAGCGCGGCCCGCGACCGGCCGGCGAGAAACAATTCAGCCATCCCGATGTCACCGTCCAGCGGACCTGGCCCAGGTCTGAGCCCGATTCCTAGCGGCCCGACCTCGACGGAGTCCACTGACTTTCGGTCGCCGGCGTCGATGTACAGTCTCCCCTCTTCGGTCGGTCTGGCGAGAACAGCGCTTCGTCCGATCAGCACTGACCCGGGGTAGAGAAGTCCGAGAACCTGAAGCCAGTTGCGCCGCACGACGCGGTCGAGCGGCTCGTCGATGTTCTCTGTGTAAAGGCCCCGCGTGATTCGGCGAGCCTTTCCAGCACGTGCCAGCCGCCTCGCGCGGTCGAGATCTGACGGGATGACAAGTTCACCGGATCGCTTGCCGTCGAGTGCTGGATTAGATTCGGCCATAGAGCCAACATACCCGTTTCGAGCCAGATAAACAATCTAAACTGCCGTTTAGAGTTGTTTTGAGATCAGAGTTGCCGTTTTCGGGCGAAGAGCAGGAGTGCGTGGTCGCGAATCCGACAACTCTCGCGACCGCTCAAGACCACTCAGGTGCTGGGGGCGCTGGCGCTGGTGGTTTCTAAGAAGTTGTGGGACCGTTTCGTATTGGCATCAGCCGCTCGGCGCGGTTCGCATGATGAAATATCCGCCGCCGGGGTACACGCCAGGAATCTGGTAGCCGTAACGCAAATGAGGCGGCGACGGCAGTCAGCACTAGGCAAAGACTCACCGATAGCGCTATTTTAGTTTTCATACTGGCTCCTTAATTGGGAATCGACCGCAGCTGCAAGGCACACGTAGTTCCGTGGTTCCAAACAGAACTTGTCGTATTTGCCTTTCAGATTGGCGTGTACTTTTCCTGGCTTTCGCGAAACCGAAAACCGGAGCCGATCTTCGCTAATCGAGGCGAGTCAATTGGTACGGCTTACCGGTGTCTTTGGGTTCGGAAAACGGCCGGTTATGGAAGAACGTCCGGTCCGCGCCAGGGACCAGCGGACATCCCAAAGGAGGAGCGGTGATCTCGCCATCATCTGACGGGCTTCCTCGCAGACGCGGAAATCGCTGAGTGTCTGAGCGGCGGTTGTTCGGCATCGCAGTTCGCCGTGATCTCATCCCCACCGATAGCGTCCCCCGCATGCCCTCCAGCGAATCCGCCCGCATCGCCCGTCTCACCTCCCTCTTCGCCCAGCGCAGCTCCCGCCTCATTCGCGGCATCGGCGATGACGCGGCCGTTGTCCGTAGCGACGGAGTAATCGTCACCTCAGTGGACGCCCTCGTAGACGGCGTCCACTTCGCCCGCTCTTACACCCCGCCGCGCGCGATCGGTCACAAGGCGGCCGCGTCCGCACTCTCCGACCTCGCCGCGATGGGCGTCAGCGCCGGCGAGCTCTACATCGCCGCAGGCCTACCGCCCGACTTCAGCGACGCGGACTTCGACGAGCTAGTGCACGGCATCGAACAAATGGCCGAGCAGACCGGCGCCACCGCTGCGGGCGGTGACCTCACCGCCGCACCCTCCCTCTGGCTGACCGTCACCGTCGTCGGTCACGCCCAATCCGAATCAGAAGTCATTGCTCGCGACGGCGCCAAGCCCGGCGACCTGATCGTCGTCACCGGCGCACTCGGCGGGTCAGCGGCCGGTTTCGAACTTCTCCGCACGCCATCGGCAACAGCGGGCGTCGGAATCAGCCGAGCCGAAGAGCTACGCGACCGGCACCTCCTCCCGACACCTCAATTCGCCGCCGGCACCGCCCTAGCCGCCAACGGCGCAACCGCAATGGTCGATATCTCCGACGGCCTAGCCAAAGACGCCAACCAGCTCGCCATCGCCGGCAATGTCAGCGCAAGGATCGACCTCGCAGACCTCCCACTCGCCCAAGGCACCGCGGAAGTCGCCGTCCTCGTAGGCCGCGACCCACACCGCTTCGCCGCGGAAAGCGGCGAGGAGTACGAACTGCTCTGCACGCTGCCGCCGGCCGCATTCGATCAGGCAAAAGCAGCGGTCGAACACGAGGCGTCAACAAGTCTGACGGTGATCGGTGAGATCACCGGAGATCAGGCAGCCGCGAACGGCGCTCTGGTCGAGTTCTTAGACGGAGATGGAAGGGCCGTCGAACTCGCCGGGTACGACCATTTCGACTGATCGAATCAAAGCTCGGCTGTACTGAGCGCGTTCATCGGCGAGTTGTGTGACTCGGCTGATGATCGCTTCGGCGACGGCTTCG
>JBASTN010000074.1:0-33828 GCA_049274915.1 Solirubrobacterales bacterium | reverse complement strand
GCCGGTCAAACGTGGCGACATCGAAGTCGCCCCGACCGGGACGACGCTGGAGTGGGCGGGCGTCGACGTGATTCCGACCGAGAACGGGTTGATCAAGCGCAAGGACGTCTACTCAGATTCGGTCGGCATCCTGCGACAGCTCGGCTTCCTCGAGTGATTTGAGCGCCGGTCCGCGGCGCTAAATTGAGTGCTGATGCCAGCGATCAGCGACGAGATAGACCTCGGCCAACTCGGCCTCAAGCCTGGCGGCGGGACCCGCTTCGATATCGCGGTTCGGATCGGAGAGTTCGTCTTCGGCGAACAGCGCTACTCACTGGCCGATGACCCGGCGATCGCCCAGCTAGACGTCAGCCGAACGAGCTCCGGGTATGTCGCTCGTATCCGTTTCGAGCCGGAGATTGAAGGGCCATGTATGCGCTGTTCAGACGACTTCGGGCTGCGCTTGGAGATCGATCACTCGGAGGTTCACGAGCCCTATCTCGACGAGGAGCTCGCGTCCGAGTATGTGACCGACAACAAGCTCGACATTTCTGCGCTCACCCGCGATGTGATCGTGCTGGCGCTGCCGACCTCGATCAGCGGACCGATCGACGCCGAAGGGAGTTGCGGTGCATGCGACCGATCGGTCGCCGATCTCGCCGCGCTCGGCATCGCCGGAGTGGTCGACCCGGTCGAGTCTCAAGCCGAGCCCGCGCCCGATCCCCGCTGGGCGAAGCTGCGCGAACTGGAACTCTGATTGCGGCCACGGCCGGGCGACCGGCTGCTGGTACTCTATGGCGCTCTTATGGCCGTCCCGAAGCAAAAACAGAGCCACTCGCGTACTCACAAGCGCCGCGCCAATCACAAGGCGAAGGCAAAGCACACGCACGAGTGCCCGCGCTGCACGGCGCCGAAGCTCTCGCACCGTGTCTGCGCGTCGTGCGGTTTCTACGGCGGCCGCGACATCGTCGAAGTCGACTCCTAGCCGCGGATACTCCCGCGTGGTAGTTCTCTGCCGTACGACGGTGGCCTAGCCATGCGTCGCTCTCGCTGCCCGATTGATCTGACAGACTTTTCACCACTATGAGCGTGAAGATCGCACTCGACGCACAAGGCGCCGACCTCGGCATGGCAGAGGTGATCGCCGGAGCGCGGATCGCTGCATCCGAGGGGGTCGCAGTCACGCTGTTCGGCCCCGAGGATGAGGTGCGCGCTGAGCTCGGCAGTGACACCGCCGGAATTTCGATCGTTCACGCGCCCGAGGTGGTGACCAATCACGACGAACCGGCAACGGCCGTGCGCGCTCGCCGCGAGAGTTCGATCGTCCTCGCGGCCAAGGCAGTGGCGTCCGGCGAAGCCGACGCGCTGGTTAGTGCCGGTCCGACTGGCGCGGCACTGGCGGCATCGCTCTTCAACATGAAACGGATCAAGGGTGTGCGTCGACCGGCGATCGCCGTGATCCTGCCCGATGCGCGCGAGGGCCACTCGTTGTTGCTTGACGCCGGCGCGAACGTTGAAGTTCCCGCCGAAACGCTTGTTCAGTTTGCCCACCTCGGCGCGCAGTTCAGTGCCCGCGTGCTCGATCACCCGAATCCGCGCGTTGGCCTGTTGTCGATCGGCGAGGAATCAGGCAAAGGCACCGAGCGCGTCGTTGAGGCGGGACGACTGCTCGCGGACCCCGAGAACGCGCACGGATTCAATTACCTCGGCAATGTCGAGGGCCGCGATATCACCGCCGGAACGGTTGACGTAGTTGTTACCGACGGCTTTACCGGCAACGTCGCGCTCAAAGCGATCGAAGGTGCGGCGCGTGCGACGATGCTTGCGATCGTCGACGCGATCAAGGCCGATCCGGTGGCGAAGTTCGGCGGATTGCTTGCCAAACGCCAACTAATGAAGCTGCGCGAACGCATCGACCCCAACACCACCGGTGGTGCGTTGCTGCTGGGACTGCGCGGCGTGGCAGTGGTCGCGCACGGGTCGTCGAACGCCGCAGGAATCGCCGCAGCTATTCGGCTCGCCGTTCGCAGCGTTGAAGGCGACGTGACCGGACATATGGCCACCGCGATCGCTGATCTCAACGCGCACACTGCCGAGCGCGACGGTGTTACCGTTGGCATCGCAGATGACGCGTGACGAAATTTATTCAGCGCTGAGCAAAACGCTCTCCGAGGAACTAGAAATCGATCCCGCCAAGATCAGCTTGGAGGCCGATTTCAAGAACGACCTCGACGCCGACTCGCTGCATCTGATCGAACTCGCGATGGAGCTCGAAGACAGCTACGGCGTGACGATCCCCGATGAGGTCGCGCTCGAACTAAAGACCGTCGGATCGGTCGTTGACTATCTCAGCCAGAAGCTCGCGCCTGCGTGAGCGTCGTCGCATCGAAAGACTGACACGAAGGCTGACAACCAGATCGCCAACCTAGACGACAACGCGACGGATCGCATCGCCCGGCTGACAGGACTTCTCGAGGGGCTGACGCCTGAGCGCTATCGCGAGGTGTTCACGCATTCGTCTTGGACCGATGTGCGTACGGGCTCGTATGAACGCCTCGCATTTCTCGGCGACAGTGTGCTCGGACTGGCCGTCTCAACCGAGCTCTATCCGCGATTTGCTGACGCGACCGCCGGCGATCTGACGAAGATCCGTGCGCAGGCCGTCAGTGGCACCGCCTGCGCTCGGGTGGCTGTTGAGATGGGCGTTCCGGAGCGCCTAACCACGCTGGCGCCGATCGATCCCGAGATCCGGCTCGATGAGCTTTTGGCCGCTCAGCGGGTGCTCGCCTCGATCTGCGAATCGATTATCGGTGCCTGTTACCTGCAGTACGGATACGAAGACACGGCCGTTGCCGTCGTCGAAGCTTTCGCTCGTGAAATCGATGAAGCGTTTGAGCATCCGGGCGACTTTAAGTCCCGTTTGCAGGAACGTTTGGCGCGCAGTGGCGAGAAGCCGCTGTACGTGCTGGTGTCGTCAGAAGGACCGCCTCACGACGTGCGGTTCGTCTGTGCCGTTGAGATCCGAGGCGATCGTTACGGTACGGGCAACGGACGCTCCAAAAAAGAGGCCGAGCAAGCGGCGGCCGGAGCCGCGCTCGCGCGGCTCGATGAGGAGCACCTCGGCAGTTAGCCGCAGTGGGCTAGCTGCACTGAGCTAGCCGCAGTGAGCTAGCCGCAGTGAGCTAGCCGCAGTGAGCTAGCTACGGTGCCGCTCAGCTTCGAATAAGGCGTTCCTCCACCAAGGACTTTTCACGTGTATCTGAAGGCGATCCAGATGAAGGGGTTCAAATCGTTCCCCGCTAAGACGCGGCTCGATTTCGGGCCCGGCGTCAGCGTGATCGTGGGTCCCAACGGCTCAGGCAAGTCGAACATCGCCGACGCGATCGTTTGGGCGCTCGGTGAGCAGAGCGCCGGAGCGGTGCGCGGCGGACAGATGCAGGATCTGCTGTTCGGTGGCGCAGACGGAGTGCCATCGGCCTCCGCTGCCGAAGTCGAGTTGGTTTTCGACAACTCCGACGGCACACTCGACAGCGATTTCTCCGAACTGGCTGTCACGCGTCGGCTCGGCCGCGACGGAGAGGGGGAGTACCGCATCAACGGTGCTCGCTGCCGCCTGGTCGACGTCATCGAGGTCCTCTCTGACACAGGCCTTGGCAAAGAGATGCATTCCGTGCTCTCGCAGGGCAAGGTCGACGAGATCGTCGCCTCCAAGCCGAAAGAGCGCCGACTGCTGGTCGAAGAGGCAGCGGGTCTCGGTAAGCACCGCAAGCGTCGTCGTCGCGCGCAGCTGAAGGTCGAGAAGACGCGTGACAACCTCGACCGCGTGCTCGACGTCGAGCGAGAGGCTCGCAGTCGCTTGAAGCCCTTGAAGCGGCAGGCCGAGGCCGCCGAGACGCACGCCCGTCTCGAGCTTCAGGCCAACGAACTGCGCGCCGAACAGGCCGCCGACCAGCTTCTGCGAGCCGATGGCGAGCTGAAGCAGGCGACCGACCAGGCCACCGCCGCCCGCGCCGCCCGCGGGCAGATCGAGCAGCAACTCGCCGAAGTCGCCCGTTTACGCGAACTGGCCGAGCAGAAGATCGCCGCCGAGTCCGCACGCCGCGAAAAGGCCACCGAGTCGCTCTACTCGGTCCGCTCAGTTAGTGAGCGGCTTGCAGGCGTACGCGAGCGCGCCGGCGAACGGATCGCCCGTCTGACCGCCGACGCCGAGCGCCACCAAGGCGAGCTCGGCCAGCTCGAGCTCGACGTCCAGCCCGAGATAGATCGCACACGAATTGCCCAACTCGAGTCCGAGCTCGCCGAGATCGAGCGGCAAGGCATGGCCGAATTAGAAGCCGAGCTCGCGGGAATGCGCCAGCAGCTAGAAACTGCTCGCAGTGAGTTGACCGATCTCGACGAACGCGCCGTCCAAGCCCGCACGGCGGCCCAAGAGGCCGAACAGGCTTCCGTCGTTGCGCGCCGGGCAGTCGGTGAGGCCCAGCAAAGTCTCGCCTCGGCGCGCCGCGAGCGCGCCCGGCTCGAAGGCGAACTCGGCGCCGTTGAACAGTTCCTTCGCGAGGCGGCCAGCGACGCCGGAGCAGACGCGCTCGCCGAACAGCTCTCCGTTGCGCCTGGCTACGAACTCGCCGTGACGGCTGTGCTGGGACGCCGCTTGCGTGCCGCCGTCGTCGACGACCTCGGTGCCGGCCAGAATTTCCTCGACGGGCTCGGCGAAACGGGTGGCTCGGCGATGCTCGCCGGCCGAGCGCGGTCGTCTGCGGCCAGTTCGCCGCCGGCAGGAGCCACGCGCTTAACCGACAAGATTCAGACCGCCGCACGGACCGAACAGATTGTTCACGCTTTGCTGGCCGATGCGTGGCTGGTCGACTCGCTCGAATCGCTGCCCGCCGACTTCAGCGGTGTCGCCGTTACGCAGGCCGGCCGCGTGTTCTTCGCAGCGACCGGCGAGCTTCGCCAGGCCGCCGGCGGTGGCGAGCAACGCATGCTGTCCGAGCGCAACCGACGCGACGCGCTCGACGCGCAGCTTCAAACCTCCAGGGCATCCGAGAGCGCCGCGCAGTCGACGCTCGAGACGCTGGAAGTTCAGCTCAAGCAGGCCGAGACACTGCGCGACGACGCGCACCAGAGCGCCCGCGAAGCACGGATCGCACGCGACGAGCTCTCCGGCGCCGTTACTGGTCAGGAGCGTGCGATCGAGCGACGCATTCAAGCCGGACTCGCCGACGGGCCGACGGCCGTACGCCGCGCGGCGATCGAGGCCGAGCTACGCAGTGAGCGCAGCCACACCGAAAGCATGGAACGCGCGATCGAGCTGCAGCGCCGTCGCCGCGGCGAACTGGAGCAAAAGGTCGTCAACATTCGCGCCGCGCTGCCGCGCGCCCAGGAGTTCGCCGAGCTGCTTGGGTCCGCCGTCAGCGCAGCCAACGAGCGGATCGCAGTGATCGCCGCAACGCTCGAGGGCGATCGCGCCGCCGGCGAGAAGCTCGCGCAAGAGCTGCGCCAGCACGCCACAGATGAGGCACAGCTGCAGGCCAGCCTCCGTGAGCAAGGTGAACTGGTTACGACTGCCGAGGTCCGGGCACAACGCGCCCGCGATATGCACGCCGATGCCTCTGGCGTCGTCGCGGAGTTGGCTACCGCACTCGGCCGCGAGGTCAGCGCAGCTACGCATCTGCTCGACGACGCACGCGTCGAAGAGGTTGCCGCCAGCCTCGCCCGCATCGCGCGTCGTCGAGAGCTACTCGGCCCGATCAACCCACTCGCCCAGGATGAGTACGCCGAGGCGATCGCTCACGTCGAAGAGCTCGAATCCCAGCGCAACGACCTCGAGTCGGCGCTTAAAGAGCTCGGAGACCTGATCAAAGAGATCGATCGCACGATTCGCAGATCGTTCGAGGAGACCTTCGAGTCGACCAGTACGCATTTCGAAGAGCTGATCGGTCGGCTCTTCCCAGGCGGCTCTGGACAGCTCAACTTGGTCGAAGAAGAACGACCGAAGACCGCACCACTTACCTCCGCGGGCGCCGACGCTTCCGAGATTGCTGCGGCGGCCGACGCGGCCGAAGACGAGATGCCCGAGGACCCCGATAGCGCACCGAACTCCGACATCGAGTACGGCGTCGAGATCGAGGTCACGCTGCCCGGCAGTAAGTCAGGCAGGCGCCTGACACTGCTTTCCGGTGGCGAGCGCTCACTGGTCGCCCTCGCGTTCCTCTTTTCAGTCTTCCTTACCCGCCCGTGCCCGTTCTACGTATTCGACGAGGCCGAGGCTGCGCTCGACGACGTCAACATCGACCGCCTGGTTGCGCTGCTCCGCGAGCACAGCGAGCACTCTCAGTTCATCGTCATCACGCACCAGAAGCGCACGATGGACGCCGCAGACTGCCTCTACGGCGTCAGCATGGGTGCCGACGGCATCAGCAAGGTGATCACCCGCCGCATGAGCGGAATCCCGGGCGAGCCCGAGCAGGGCGGGCCCGAACAGTCCGAACTCGCTGCCGCCTAAGCGCGCGGGTCGGAAGTAGCGCTGGAGTCCGGCGCAAACGCCATACCGAGCTCGCCTTCTGCGATCGCGTCGGCCTGACCAGAGAATGGTGAACGGAAGTACTCGCCGACCGGACGGTCGTGGCGGTGGTCGATCCCGCCGGCCATCTCGGTCAGCCGCGCGATCCGATCCTCGGTCGGCGGGTGCGTGGCGAAGAGGGTGGAGGCCTTGCCGCTCGCCTTCATCGTCGGCGCGATCATCATGTGGGCGATCGCGTCTTCGGGTCGGTCGGTCGGCCGCATGTTGCCGGAGATCTGGCGTAGCGCCGAGGCGAGACCCTGTGGGTAGCGGCTCAGCTCGGCTCCAGATGCGTCGGCGACGTACTCACGTTTGCGACTGATCGAGAACTGGATCAGCATCGCGGCTAGCGGTGCGAGCAGCGCGGTTGCAATAACTGCGACCAGCGCCAAAATGTTGCCGCCACCTTCGCGGTTGCCGCCGCCCCAGAAGAGGCTGTTGGTGATGATCTGCGCGATCATCGCGATCGAACCCGCAAGCACGGCCGCGTAGGTCATCAGGCGCACATCGAGGTTGCGGATGTGTGCCATCTCGTGAGCGAGCACGCCGTAAAGCTCTTGGTCGTCGAGCACGTCGAGGAGTCCCTGATTGACACAGATCAGCGCCTGTTCCTCTGATCGCCCGGCGGCGAAAGCATTCGGAGAGTGATCGGGCGACACGTACACACGCGGCATCTTCAGGCCGGCGGTAATCGCAAGGTTCTCGACCATCCGATAGAGCTCGGGCGCTTCTTCCTTCTTCTTGATCTCGCGCCCGCCAGCGACGGCGACGGCCATGTTGTCGCCCCAAAACAGCGAGCCGATCACCATCAGGAAGGCGATCACCCCGACGATCACGGCGCCGACCGACCCCATGTACAGGTAGAGCGCGCCTGCGATTGCCGCGTAAACCAGCAAGAAGCCGGACATCAGCAGCCAGGACTTCCGCCTATTGGATGTGATCTGCTCGTACATCAGCAACCGAAACCGCGCGCTAGCCGAACGAAACGGCCGGGACTTCGCGCTCGGCCGGGTTCTCGATCTCAAAGAACTCACGCTGCTCGAAGCTGCCGAAGTTGGCGATCACGTTGGACGGGAACTGCTCGATCTTGATATTCAGGTCGCGCACGTTCATGTTGTAGAAGCGGCGTGAGGCCTGGATCTTGTCCTCGGTGTCGGTCAGTTCGTTCTGCAGCTGGAGGAAGTTCTCGTTGGCCTTGAGGTCCGGGTATGCCTCGGCAACGGCGAACAACTTGCCGAGCGCCTGGGTCAGCATGTTCTCGGCGACTCCTTGGGCGGCGGGCCCCTCGGCGGCGACTGCGCCGGAGCGAGCCGCGGTCACGGCTTCGAACGTTCCACGCTCGTGTGCCGCGTAGCCCTTGACTGTCTCGATCAGGTTCGGGATCAAGTCATGACGACGCTTGAGTTGGGTCTCGATGTCCGAGTATGCCTCGTCGGCGCGGGTGCGCAGGGTGACGAGCCCGTTGTAAGTGACAATGGCGTAAAGAATGGTGAGGACGGCGATTACGCCGACGACGATGAGTGCGATACCCACTGATCTGAGCCTTTCTCGAT
This sequence comes from Solirubrobacterales bacterium, assembly GCA_049274915.1. Taxonomy (GTDB): domain Bacteria; phylum Actinomycetota; class Thermoleophilia; order Solirubrobacterales; family JACPNS01; genus JACPNS01. The sequence goes on along the minus strand of JBASTN010000074.1, from coordinate 25,734 downwards.
GGTTCGGTCGCGAGCGACTGCCGGTTGAGCACGCAGCAGGCTCGCTTCAACGGTGATTCTTACCGATCGGCAGGTCAATACCGCCGGTTGAAGCCGCGCCGGCGGCCCAGCGATCGATGCGGCCTAACATCACCGCCGATGCCTCGCGACTGGAACGACCTTTTCATCACCGACGCTCCCGTCGCCGACAGTGCTCCGGCAGAGGTCCAGCAGGAGCGCAGCCGCGGCATGTTCTCGCGCCTGCGCGAGAGTCTCGGCAAGACGCGCCAGGCGTTTAGCGCCGAGCTGCGTTCAACGCTTTTCGACACGCTCGACGACGCGACCTGGGAGCGGCTCGAGGAACTGCTGATCTACGCCGACGTCGGTGCACGCACTACCGCGAAGGTCGTCAGCCGACTCGAGATCGAAGTCGAGGAGGGTCAGGTTGCCGGCGGCGATGCGATCACGGCGCGTCTGCGTGATCTGTTGGCCGAGACCGCGACGGTCGGCGAGCAGCGCATCGACTTGCGCCACGAGCCGACGGTGATCATGGTCTGCGGCGTTAACGGCACCGGCAAGACCACGACGATCGGCAAGATCGCCTGGCATCTGCGCAACGAGTTCAACAGATCCGTCCTGCTTGGCGCCGCCGATACCTTTCGCGCCGCCGCGACCGAACAGCTATCCCAGTGGGCGACCCGCACTGAGAGCGACTTCGTGCGCGGCGCCGATGGGTCCGATCCCGGCGCCGTCGCATTCGACGCCGTCGGTGCTGCTGCTTCCCGCGGGATCGACGTTGCGCTGATCGATACCGCCGGTCGGCTGCACACGCAGGACAATTTGCTCGACGAACTCAAGAAGGTCCGCCGCGTGATCGAGAAGCAGTTGCCGGGCGCGCCGCACGAGACGTTGCTCGTTGTAGACGCGACGACCGGGCAGAACGGCCTGCGCCAGGCGAAGTTGTTCGCCGAGGCCGTCGACGTCACCGGAATCGTCCTGACGAAGCTCGACGGCACCGCCAAGGGCGGCATCGCCCTAGCGATCGCCGAAGAACTCGGCATCCCGGTCAAGATGATCGGAATCGGCGAAAAGCTCGAGGATCTGCGGCCGTTCGACGCCGCCGACTTCGCCAGCGCGCTCGTCTCGGAGTAGTACAAACAGCCAGCGCGCCGGTCCTCCGCCGCTGAATCATCAATAATCGGCAGATGGATGCTTGGTCATGGTGGTTGATCGCCGCCGTCGCGCTCGCCTTGGGGGAGCTGGTGGTCTTCACCGGGTTCATTCTCGGTCCGCTTGCGCTCGCCGCAGCGGTAACGGCGATAGTCGCCGCCTTCGACGTCGGGATGGAGATACAGCTAGCCGTTTTCGCGGTACTCGCGACTGTTTCGATCACATTGTTGCGACCGATTGCTAAGCGCCATATGAACGCTCCGCCGGAGATCTTGACTAACGTCGCTGCGCTCGTCGGCAAGCGGGCACGTGTGATCTCGACAATCACCGACGACGCTCAGGGGCTCATTCGCCTCGAAAACGAGAACTGGTCGGCCAGCCCGGCCCCCGGAATCGATCGCATCGAGCCCGAGACTCACGTCCGCGTCGTCGAGATCAACGGTGCGACCGCCGTCGTCGAGCCGCTCGAATCAACTTCAGCCAACCGATCGCAGGGAGATCCTCAATGAGTGCCGGAACAATCGTCCTGATCGCCGTCGTCGTTCTGATCCTTTTCACCGCGTTGCGCGGCGTGCGGATTGTGCCCCAGGCCCGTGCCGGCGTGGTCGAGCGTCTCGGGCGATACAGCCGCACCTTGCAGCCCGGTCTGACGCTAATCATCCCTTACGTCGACCGCGTCCGACCGCTGATCGATATGCGCGAACAGGTCGTCAGCTTCGCTCCGCAGCCGGTGATCACCGAGGACAACGTCGTCGTCCAGATCGACAGCGTCCTCTACTACACGATCAACGACGCCCGCGCCGTGACTTACGAGATCGCCAATCACCTCCAGGCAATTGAGCAGCTGACCACGACCACCCTGCGAAACGTGATCGGTGGACTGACCCTCGAGAAGGCGCTGACCTCACGTGACGAGATCAACAACCAACTGCGCATCGTGCTCGACGAAGCCACGGGCAAGTGGGGTATCCGCGTCAACCGCGTCGAACTGAAGGCGATCGATCCGCCGGCCACGATTCAAGAGGCGATGGAGAAGCAGATGCGCGCCGAGCGCGACAAGCGCGCCCAGATCCTCACCGCCGAAGGAACCAAGCAGGCCCAGATCCTCACCGCCGAAGGCGCAAAGCAGGCCCAGATTCTTAATGCGGAAGGTTCACAGCAGGCGCAGGTGCTCGAGGCACAAGGTGAAGCCCAGGCGATCCAGGCCGTCTTCGACGCAATCCACGCCGGTAACCCCGACCTGCCGCTGATCGCTTACAAGTACGTCGAGATGCTCGGCACGATCGCCGACAACGAAGGCGCTTCGACCTGGGTGATCCCGAGCGAGTTCACGCAGGCATTGGGCGGGCTGTCCGACAAGCTCGGCGAGCTCAAGGGCGGCGTCAGCCCTTAGCCCGACCCATCCGCGCCCGACCCATCCGCGCCCAACCCATCCGCGCCCAACCCATCCGCGCCCCGCATCCGCGTGCGGCGGGCAGCGGCTAACTTCAACGGTCCATGTTTGAAGCACTCTCCGAGAAGCTCCAGGAGACGCTTTCCGACGTTCGCGCGCACGGAAAGCTGACCGAGGACGACGTCAACAAGGCGATGCGCGACATCCGCCTCGCCCTGCTCGAGGCAGACGTCAACTTTCAGGTCGTAAAGGACTTCACCGCTCGCGTCAAGGCGCGCTCGCTCGGTGTCGACGTGCTCGAGGCGCTCAACCCCGGCCAGCAGGTCGTGAAGATCGTCAACGAGGAGCTAACCGACCTGATGGGCGGCTCCGAGCGCCAGATCGTCTTCGCCCAAAGCGCGCCGACGATCATTCTGATGGCCGGTTTGCAGGGTTCGGGTAAGACGACCACCTGCGGAAAGCTTGCCTTGATGCTCAAAAACACGGGCAAGAAGGTCGGCATCGCAGCTTGTGACGTCTACCGCCCGGCCGCCGTCGATCAGCTGAAAATCGTCGGCCAGCAGGCCGGCGCCAACGTTTACGAGCAGGGCACAGACCGTGACCCGGTCGACATCGCCAAATGGGCGGTCGAGCAGTCGGTCCAGAACCTCGACGACGTGCTGATTGTCGACACCGCCGGCCGCCTGCACATCGACGCCGACCTGATGGCCGAGCTCGCGAAGATTCGCAAAGCGATCAACCCGCACAACGTGGTGCTCGTCGTCGACGCGATGACCGGCCAGGACGCCGTCAACGTCGCGGAACAGTTCTCTGAGACCGCCGCCTTCGACGGTGTGATCATCACCAAGCTCGACGGCGACGCGCGCGGTGGTGCTGCGCTCTCGATCAAGGCCGTGACGGGCAAGCCGGTGATGTACGCCTCGGTCGGCGAGAAGCTCGACCAGTTCGAGACCTTCCATCCAGATCGCATGGCCGACCGCATCCTCGGTATGGGCGACATGATGACCCTGATCGAGAAGGCCGAACGCGAGATGGACGAGGACAAGGCTGTCGAGCTCGAGCGCAAGATGCGCAAGAACGAGTTCACGTTCGACGACTTCCTCGACCAGATGAAGATGATGCGCAAGATGGGGTCGCTCAGCAGCATTCTCGGAATGCTCCCCGGCGTCGACAAGAAAGCGCTCAAGAACGTCAACATCGACGATCGCGATCTCGATCGCGTGCAGGCGATCGTTCTGTCTATGACCACCGAAGAGCGCAACAACCCGAAGATCATCAACGGCCAGCGTCGTAAACGCATCGCCGCTGGCTCGGGCACCAGCATTCAGCAGGTAAATCGTCTGATCAAGCAGTTCGGCGAGATGCGCAAGATGATGAAGAAGATGTCGAAAGGCAAGATGCCAGACATCGGTCAAATGCTCGGCCAGCGTTGAAGCTGCAGTAGGGGCTGGTACTCTCACCGCCGTGGTTCGCATCAGACTCACACGCGTTGGTGGCAAGAAAAACCCGATCTGGCGGGTCGTCGTGGCGGATAAACGTTCGCCGCGCGACGGTCGCGTGATCGAGAACGTCGGCACCTACAACCCGCAGACCGATCCGTCGCAGATCACGCTCAAGCCTGAGCGCATCGCGCACTGGATTGAGCAGGGCGCAAAGCCCACCGAGACGGTCGTTCACCTGATGAAGACTCAGAACCTCGGTTCCGACGGCAAGCCCGTCGCCGCCGCGTAGCTTTCGCGCATGGCCGAATTTGACGGCAACGAGGCATTTGACGGCAACGCGTCAAGCGACGCACCAGAGCGAGATGCTCCCGCTTCCGACGTCCTAGACGCAGCCGCATCAGATGCACCGATGTCGGATTCATCGATGTTGGATGCACCGATGTCGGATGCACCGATGTCAGATGCACCGATGTCAGATGCACCGATGATGGAAGACCTGCTCGAGTCGCTGGTCAAAGGTCTCGTCGACCAGCCCGAAGCAGTCACCGTCGAAGGCTTCGACGAATCTGACGGCTCAGTCACGCTCGAACTGCGTGTCGCCGAGGACGAGGCCGGCAAGGTCATCGGCCGCGGAGGCCGCACGATCAACGCCCTGCGCCAAGTCGTCCGCTCGCACACCGAGGCACGCGGCCGCAAGGTCGTCGTCGACCTCGTCGACTGACGGTCCTCGCGCGATGCCCGGCGACGCCGGTCAGCAGGATCCAATCCGCATCGGCCGGGTCGGGAAGCCGCACGGCGTTCGTGGCGGGTTCTATATCCATGGTGCGATTGATCCGCAGGCGACGCAGCCCGGTCTGGCGGTGGTGATTGCGGGCATTGCGTATGAGATCAGCGCCCGCTCCGGCGCAGACGCACGGCCGATCATCGGTCTCGCTGGTGTAGACGACCGCGATGCAGTCAGCGCCCTGCGCAACCAGGTCATCACGGCCGAACGCAAAGATCTGACTCCGTTGCGGCCGGGGGAGTGGTTCGCGAGCGATCTCGAGGGAATGGCGGTCCTGGCACGAGATGGCCGGCCGCTTGGAGCGGTGATTCGTCTATCGAACACTCCCTCGGTCGATGTTCTCGAGACTCGCGCCGACGACGGCTCGGAGTTCTTGATTCCGATGGTTGGTGATGCGATCTTCGAGATCAACTCCGCCGAGCGTCGCATCATCGTCGACGCGGAGTTTCTCGGCCTCAGCGAGCCCGACACGGCGAAAGCACAGGAATAGGCTGGACCGCATGCAGATCGACGTTTTCACACTGTTCCCCGAGTGGTTCGACTGGTTCATCGAGCAGCGGCACATGAAGAACCTGACGACCGCCGGCCACAGCTTCGAGGCGGTCGATATGCGCGCCAGCACACCGATCAGCAACAACCGCGTCGACGACACGCCCTACGGCGGCGGCGCCGGCATGGTGATTCGCGTGGACGTGGTTGAAGCCGCTCTGCGTGCGCGATACGAGAAGGACCCGGTCGAACTGCGGGCGGATCGACGTGTCGTAGTTCTGTCACCGACCGGCAGGCCGTTGACCGATTCGCTCGCCGGTGAGCTTGCGGCAGCACCCGCGATCACGCTGTTATGTGGTCGCTACGAGGGATTTGACCAGCGCGTGCATGACCATTTCGCGACCGATGTGATCTCGATCGGGGATTACGTGCTTTCCGGCGGCGAATTGGCCGCGATGGTCGTGATCGATGCCGTCACCCGCAAGCTGCCCGAGGCGCATGGTGATCGACGCAGTGCGCTTGAGGAGTCGTTTAGCGAAGCCTTAGATGGGGCTCCCGAGTATCCGCACTACACCCGTCCGCCGGAGCACCGCGGGTGGACGATCCCCAACGTGCTGTTATCGGGCAATCATGCGGAGATCGAGTCCTGGCGCCGCGCGCAGAGCGAATTGCGTCGGAAAGAGCGGGATTCCGAGAGTTAGCTAACATTGCGGACGCGCACGCGGCCCCCGTGTGAAGTTTCCGCAGCACGGGCCTGGCCTTCGTGCCCTTTTTTATGAGATCGCTGTAACGCAGTTCCTGACTCGTTTACCGAACCGCTCAATGGCTAGGGCCCCCTTTTTATGACCACGATTATCGAGAAACTAGAGAAGGCACAGCTCCGCAAAGTGCCGTCATTCGACCCCGGCGACCGCGTACGCGTTCACTTTCAGGTTGTCGAAGGCACCCGCAGCCGTACGCAGGTCTTCGAAGGAGTCGTGATCAAGCGTCAGGGCAGCGGAGTCCGCGAGACTTTCACCGTTCGCAAACAGTCCTTCGGCGTCGGTGTCGAGCGCACATTTCCCGTGCACTCCACCAAGATCGAAAAGATCGAAGTCGCCGCTCGTGGTGAAGTTCGCCGCGCGAAGCTTTACTACCTCCGCGACCGCGTCGGCAAGCGTGCCCGCGTGCGTGAGCGTCAGTGGTCACCGCAGGAGCAGGCCAAGCTCGATGCCGAGATGGCAGGCGCTTACGATGACAAGGGCGCCCAGGCCGAGGCCGAGCTCGTAGAAGCTCCGCCGGAAGAAATCGTCGACGGCGCAGCCGAGACCGGCGCGGACACCGCCTCCACGGACAACGCGTCGACCGAAGACTCCACTTCTGTCGACGAAGCCCCGGCCGCCGAGGAAGCTCCGGCCGCCGAGGAAGCTCCCGTCGAGGAAGCTCCGGCAGCTGAAACTGCGACCGAAGAGGCTCCCGCCGACGAGGCAAAGACTGATGAAGCACCCGCCGATGCGGCTCCGGATGAGCCGGCCGCCGAGGCAAGCGATGCCGCTGAACCGGCCGCAGAAGCAGAGGCGCCGGCCGAGGACGCATCTGCCGACGATGCACCTTCTGACGACGCACCTTCTGACGACGCCAAGCCGGCCGACTCCGACGCTTAACCCGGGCTCGCCGCCCGCACGCAATGAGCGATAGAACCGAGCGGCCCGACGAAGTCCAATCCGCCAAGCAGGAGCGCAGCGGTCGCGACTCGTTCATCGAACTCGTCGTGATTGTCATCACGGCCCTTGCGTTGGCCCTGTTGATTCAGGCACTGTTGGTCAAGCCATTTCGAATTCCGAGTGAATCGATGGTTCCGACACTCAAGGTTGGCCAGCGAGTGCTCGTTAACCGGATCGAAGGGCGGTTCGGCAACCCTGAGCGCCTCGATGTCGTCGTCTTCAAGCCGCCGGCTGGCGCTGAGAGCAATAGCTGTGGCGTCAAGGACGGCGAGGAGTATGCGCCCGGCAAGGTCTACAAGAGCGGCGGCGATGACCTGCTGGGAGACAAAATGCCGTGCCCGAAGCCGGCGCCTGGCAAGTACTCGGAGAACTTTATTAAGCGCGTCATCGGGATGCCGGGGGACCGGTTGAAGATTGACCGCGGTCACGCCTACATCGACGGCAAAATGCTCAACGAGCCCTATGTCAACAAGGAAGACAGCTGCGACCGGTCCGGGAGTTTCAGCGGCGACTGCACCTTCTCGATTGAGATCACAATCCCGGCGGGCCACTACTTCATGATGGGCGACAATCGCAACGCATCCGCCGACAGCCGCTACTGGGGTCCAGTGCCGGCGGACTACGTCGTCGGAGAGGCTTTCGCCACGTACTGGCCGCCCAAGCGCATCGGCGGACTTTAGGCCGAAGTCCGCCGCCCTGTTCAGGCCGCGGCTCGATGTAGGGTGCGGATGCGATGGGGAAGATGTCTCTAATTGAGTTCGACCGTGCGCGTGGCGAGGTTGTCGCGGGTGCTGACGAGGCTGGCCGTGGTTGTCTGGCGGGCCCAATCGTGGCGGCCGGAGTGAGGTTCGACTACTCACGGATCTCGGATCCAGACATTTCTACCCTTGGCGAGCTCAACGACTCGAAAAAACTCACTGCTCAACGTCGCGAAGAACTGCTGCCCGAGATCACGCGCATCGCTTCGTCGGTCGCTGTGATCGTGCGTTCTTCGGTCTACATCGACGCGTTTGGTCTGCACCGGACAAACCTTCACTGCCTCGGCTCTGCATTGGTCCGAGTGAAGTCGGCCGAGTCTCGGCTTGTCAGTGACGGGTACATGCCCTTCGGGATCGACGACCCCTGCGAAGCCGTCGTCAAAGGCGACGCCACGAGTGCCGCGATCGCAGCAGCCTCGATCGTCGCCAAGGTGTCGCGGGACCGATTCATGCGCCGGGCCGCCGAGATTCACGATGGCTGGGGTTTTGAGCAACACGTTGGCTATGCGACGCCAGCTCACCAAGCAGCGATCATCGAACTCGGCCTGACCCCACTTCACCGGCGGTCGTTTGCATCGGTGGCCTACGAGCAACTCGAGCTCGGCGCAGTTGCCGCCGTGGCGTGATCCGCTGATCAAAACGCGTCGTGCGCGTGCTCGATGTTCTTGATGCTCTGATCCGCCGACAAAACCACGGCAAACGCATCGAAGCGGATCGACGTAAACCACAGGTCCGACGTCTCGCGCACTTTCATTAGGTCATCGTTCATCCAACGCCGCGCCAGCATCCGGATCCTCGAGCGCTTGCGCGGCGTAATTGATTCGAACGGCGAGAACGGCGCTTCTCCGCTGGATCCTGCGACGAGCGTCTTGACCTCGGCAAACACCAGCGTGCCGTCGTCGACTGCGATCAGATCGATCTCACCCTCGCGCCAACGCACGTTCTGGGCGACGGGGTGCCAACCGAGGTCGAGTATGTATTCGAGCACGGCGGCTTCGCCTCGTTGTCCGACTTGGCCGCGACGGTCATCACGTGGTTTGGTTGGCATCCATCGAGACTGCCGGACGGGCAGTTGCAAAACAAGACCGATTTGTGAAGAGTCTCTATCTGCCGCGAACGATTTCTGCGCGACGACACTGGTTAAGTCTCGCGTCCGAGATTATTTGACAAGTTCTTACAAACCGGTCTTGATCTGATTCAGCCCGCTCAGGCATCCTCGCCGAGTGCTTGCGAAAACGTTCACCTATGCGATCGATGGCGTCGCAGCCAAACGCGTCACAGTCGAGGTAGATATTCGACGCGGGTTACCAGCGTTCGCCGTCGTAGGGCTCCCCGACGCCGCGGTCCGGGAGTCGCGCGAACGTGTTCGCGCCGCACTGCTGAACGAGGGATTCGAGTTCCCTCAGCGGCGGATCACCGTCAATCTTGCTCCTGCGGATCTTCAGAAGGCCGGGCCTGCTTTTGATCTCGCAATTGCCGCTGCTGTCTTGTCCGCAAGCGCTCAGATCGAACCAAACGTGTTCAACGACGTCGCGTTAGTCGGTGAGCTATCGCTCGACGGAGGCGTCCACGGGATTCGAGGGACGCTGGCGATCACAGAGGCAGCGACCGCCAACGGGTTACGGCTTCTCGCGATTCCGTCTGCGAACGCACGTGAAGCGGCCTTGGTCGAAGGGGTAGACCTAGCCGTGGTCAGGCGTCTGGGTGATCTCGTCGCGATCGCGACCGGTGACTGGGAGACGCCGATTTCAGAGCAAGCCGCGCCGCCGCCGAGCGTGCTTGTCGACGGTCCAGATCTCAAAGACTTGCGCGGCCACGCATTCAGTCAGCGCGCACTCGAGATTGCGGCAGCCGGAGGCCACAACGCATTGCTGATGGGCCCGCCCGGATGCGGAAAGACAATGCTCGCTCGACGCCTGCCCTCGATCCTGCCGCCGATGACACATGCCGAAGCGCTGGAAGTCACTCGGGTCCAGAGCGTCACCGGCAACCTGCGCGTCGACGGACTCGTCAAGCTGCGTCCATTTCGCGCTCCCCACCACACGATTTCGTCTGCAGGACTGGTCGGTGGCGGCGCAGTGCCAACGCCGGGTGAGGTGACGCTTGCCACTCACGGCGTGCTGTTTCTGGACGAACTCGCCGAATTCTCTACACGCACCCTCGAGGCTCTGCGTCAGCCGCTCGAAGCTGGGACTATCTCCGTCACGCGTAGCCAACGCACGATGGTGTTCCCGGCTCGCACGATGTTGATCGCCGCCACCAATCCATGCCCTTGTGGAGCAGGCGATCATCGGTGCCGGTGCAGTGAGGCTGAAGTGGCCAGGTACCACCGGCGTCTTTCAGGGCCTCTGCTTGATCGCTTCGATCTCTACTGCCGTGTCGATCGTCCGACTGCCGCCGAGGTGGAGGCCGGGCCGCTGACCGATTCGGCGAGTGCCAGACAGCGTGTCGGTGATGCCCGTTCACTGCAGGCTGAAAGATTCGCGCACGAGGATGCTCACTGCAATGGGCATCTAGACGGCGCACAGACGCGACGGCTCCTGCGAACCGACGATCGGGTGCGCGCGCTGCTGAACGAGTCATACCGTCGTGGCTCACTCACCCTCCGGGGTTATGACCGTGCGCTGCGCGTTGCGCGGACGATCGCCGATCTCGACGGCGACTCGTCGATCGGCGAGGAGCACATCGCCGAGGCTCTGGCTTTCCGCGTTTCGGAGTCGGGGTGTGCCCAGTGACAGCCTGCCCGCGGTGCCTACGACGGTCGATTCTGCAAAACGAGGCCGCCGGGTTCGCTGAGCGTCGACTAACCGATCCGGTCGCGGTGCGCAAGTTGATGGCTCTAGATCCTGACGAGCAGATCGAGGCGCTGGCGACAGAGCTTCCGGATCTCGATGCGCAGATTTCGCGCAAGATCGAGGAACTGCATCGATCCGTGCCCAATGATTTCGAGCTTTGGACCACCTGCATTCACGATGACGAGTATCCCGATCGGTTCGTGCCGCTTGAAGGCGATCGACCTGTGGTGCTCTACGGGATCGGTCACCGGCAGCGATTCATGCATCTGATCTCGCGCGAGGCCGTCGCGATCGTCGGCGCCCGACGGGCCTCGGGATACGGGCGTGAGGTTGCGTACTCGCTCGCCAACGAACTCTCGTCAGCGGGGATCTGGGTAGTCAGCGGGATGGCCCTCGGCATTGACGGTGCAGCACACCGCGGAGCACTGCAGGCCGGCGGCCGAACCGCCGCAGTGCTCGCTGGCGGACCCGAGGTTCCCTACCCACCGTCGCATCGCGAACTCCACCGGCAGATAGGCGAGCAGGGCGTGGTGGTGTCTGAACGGCCGCCTGGCTCCCGCTCGCAGAGGTGGGGGTTTCCACTGAGAAACCGGCTGATTGCGGCACTGACGGATTTCACAGTGATGGTCGAAGGCACGGAGCGGTCTGGCGCACGCCATACGGTGGATGCCGCTCTCAAGTGCCAGCGCGGCAGTGGCGCCGTTCCCGGTCCCGTGACATCGCCGCTCAGTACCGGACCAAACCAGATGCTCACCGAAGGCGCAACCCTGATTCGCGACGCAAGCGATGTGCTCGACGAACTGTTCGGTGCAGGTCGGCGACCGCAAGAACTTCCTGGGTTCATCGATGACGATGCAAACGTGCCCGATCCGGTACTGGACGCGATCAGGCAGGCGGTGGCGGCGGGCGACGACACTCCCCAGAAGATCGCGACTAGTAACGCGGGGCTCACGCCACGCCAGATCGCCAGAGCGCTCGGCGAGCTCGCGCTTGCAGGCGGGATTGTTCAGGACATCGCGGGCAAGTACTGCCTCCCACGGTCATCCCGCCGTCGCTCGACGAAGCCGGAGACGCGGTAGGATCGCCCGCCATGAGCTCTGAATTCGATACGCGCCACCAAAGCCGCGAGCTTCTCGACGGCCCCGACCGCGCCGCCGCGCGCGCTTACCTCAAAGGCATCGGCTTCGACGCTGAAGCTCTGTCCAAGCCGATCATCGGCGTTGCCAACACCTGGACCGAGACGATGCCGTGCAACTTCCACCTGCGGCGCATATCGGCTGCGGTAAAGGAGGGCATCCGCGCAGCTGGGGCCACACCGATGGAGTTCAACACGGTCGCGGTCAGCGACGGCATCACCATGGGCCACGAAGGAATGCGCGCTTCGCTCGTCAGTCGAGAGGTGATCGCCGACAGCATCGAACTGGTCGCTCGTGGTCACGCGTTTGATGCGGTCATCGCGATCTCCGGCTGTGACAAGACAATCCCAGGCACCGTCATGGCGCTCGCCCGGCTTGACTTGCCTTCCGTGATGCTTTACGGCGGTTCAATCGCGCCCGGAACATACGAAGGCAAGGACGTCTCGATCCAGGACGTCTTTGAGGCTATCGGTGCCCACGCCGCTGGCGACATCTCAGATGAACAGCTTGAAGCGCTCGAGAACGTGGCTTCGCCTGGAGCCGGCGCGTGCGGTGGGCAGTTCACCGCCAACACCATGGCCACCGCATTCGAGATCATGGGAATCTCCCCGGCCGGCAGCGCGATGGTTCCGGCTGAGTCCGGACAGCGAGTCGCCGTCTCCGAGGCGGCCGGTCGACTCGTCGTCGACGTGCTCAACCGTGGCTTGACGGCGCGACAGTTGATAACCCGGGATTCGATCGAGAACGCGATAGCTGCGGTCTGCACCAGCGGCGGATCGACCAACGGCGTGTTGCATCTTCTCGCCGTCGCTTACGAGGCCGGGATCGATCTGACGATCGAAGAGTTCGACGAAATCAGTCAGAAGACCCCGCTCACATGCAACCTCAAGCCAGGCGGCGACTACCTCGCCATGGATCTCTACAAAGCCGGTGGCGTCCCGCTGATCGCCAAGCGTCTGCTCGACGCAGGCGTACTCCACGAACAGTGCCCGCGCGTCGACGGCCAGACCGTCGGCGAGTACGCAGCCGCTGCATCCGAGACCGAAGGCCAGCAGGTCGTTACACCCTTAGACGCGCCGCTCAAGCCGACGGGAGGCATCGCGATTCTCAAGGGCAACCTCTCGCCCGAAGGGTGTGTCGTCAAGCTCGCCGGTCACGAACGTATTTTCCACGAAGGACCCGCTCGCGTCTTTGAGTCTGAGTCCCTAGCGTTCGCAGCAGTTGAGAAAAGCGAAATCAACCCAGGCGACGTCGTTGTCATCCGCAACGAAGGACCATCCGGCGGCCCGGGAATGCGCGAGATGCTTCAGGTCACGGCAGCTCTGGTCGGCGAGGGCCTCGGTGAGGAGGTCGCGCTCTTGACAGACGGTCGCTTCAGCGGGGCGACGCACGGCCTGATGGCCGGCCACGTCGCGCCCGAGGCCAACCACGGCGGCCCGATCGCCGCGGTGGCCGAAGGCGACATCATTACCTTCGACATCGAGAAGCGCGAGCTAAACGTGGCGCTCACGCCCGACGAGATCAGCGCGCGAGTCGCCGCCTACGAGATCCCACCGCCGCTCTACACGCGCGGAGTGTTTGCCAAGTACGCGCAACAAGTATCGACGGCATCGAAGGGCGCGATCACGTCATAACGCGCCAGCTGTTTGACGCGGCGACTACTAGCTGAGGATGAAATCCCGAGCGGTCTCGTTGAACCAGTCGGGGCGTTCGACCATCGTAAGGTGGCCGGTGTCACGGACAATCAGTTTGATCGAGCCGGCAATCTTGTCGGCGAAGCGATGCGCGTCGCGTGATGTGATCAAACGATCCTTCTGACCCCAGATGATCAGCGTCGGAGCCGTGATGCCGCCGAGCTGCTCGCGGAGGTCGTGAGCGAAGATCGCTTGAACGGCGGCGACGAACCCGACCTTGCCTGTGCCGCCGATCAGTTCGTAAACGATCTCCGGACGAAGCTTTTCAGGGTGCGCGGCGACCGACATCAGGAACGCCTTACGCAGGCCCGGGCGCTTGGCGATGCTCTCGCTGCGCGCACCGACTCGCGACATGATCAGAGCAAGCGGCGCGGCTCCACGCGTAATCGCTGACGGAGCGGTTGAAGTTGAGTATCCGACAGGGGATACAAGGATCAGCTTCTCGACGCGGTGCGGCTCGTCGAGCGCGACCTGCGCGGCCGTCTGGCCACCCATTGAGTTGCCGACCAAACTGGCCTTCTCGATGCCAAGCGCGTCCATCAGCGCGATGATCGTCCGCGCATATCCGTGAATCGAGACTGGCTCCAGCGGCAGCTCGGATTCACCGAAGCCGGGGAGGTCAGGGGCGATCACATGGAACTCGCTGGCTAGAGCCTGAACGTTCTCAAGCCAGTTCTGCCATGCACCAGAAAGTCCGTGGATCAGGATCACCGTCGGCGACCCAGGATCGCCGAGCTGCAGAAAGTTCAGTCGACGGCCTTCAAGCTCAATCTGTTTGAGATTCGGTCGCCAGTCGATGTCCGCCCACGCGGGTCGGCCGTGTGTGCCGTACTCGAAGACGTCAACGAACCCGGTGTTAGAGCGGTCGGTGGGGGAAATCGTCGAGGCCTCCATCTCGCGTCATAGTACCGCGTAACTGACACCACATCCAATAGTGCCGGTTGACGGGCGGAAGGCGGGCTGCTTAGGCGGCGTAACCCCAGCGCTCAAGCACCGGGATCTCGTGAATCTGTGGCGGCTGAAGGTGATCCCAGAGGATCCCATTCTTGCGCGGGTAGGACGGTTCGAGGTCGATCACCGCGCGTGGGGTTGCGAGCAGATCAAGTGGGATGTCGTGCGCCGTGACGAGGAGATTCTCGCGCAGAATCTGAATTGGGTGGACAGTGGTGCAGATCGGCACCTTCTCGTCGACCTTGCCGGTCTCGTAGAGCAGCGCATACTCGAGATCGGAGAACCCGCTGCCTTTGCCGATCCGAGCTCCGTTGAGGTTGACGGCCACCGCGCCGGTCAAGACCAGGTCGAGCTTCGGGACCTGCTCGAGGTCTAGGACCTCTCCGTGCTTGAGTGCGCCCTTGATCGTCGCGGCCTCGCGAATGTCGTCCTTCGACATCTTCTTCGGGTTGAGCAGCCTGAACGGGTGCTCTTCGCGCAGGCGCGGCACGGCCATCACCAACGACTTGCCTGACTCAAGTGCCAGGCGGCGCGCGTGGGTCTGCGGCGAGTCCGGGTTGACCTTCAGGACTTCGGCCTCCTCCCAGAACTTGTGGCGGCTCAATCGCTCAGCGGCCATCTTTGCGCCGGCGAAGTTAGGGATGCGACCTTCGGCTCCCGGAAAGCGGGAGACTCCCTGGTGATCCATCGATCGCCAGACGTCCGTTCTTACATCTTCCTTTGAGCGCACGGTGGGAATCTAGTGGCTGACGCGGCGGTCTCTTGACGGTCGTCCAATTCGACGTTCATCGGACACCCGGCCAAAGACTCGAGCAACAGGCGTAAATTAGAACTTGATGGTTGGCGATTCGCAAGGACGATTTCATGAAACCCGGTTATTCAAGCCGAACGTCGAACATTGCAGCGATGAGCAGTAATCGATGGATCATTCTCGCGGCCGGCATCGTGCTGGTCGTTTTGTCGTCGGCTTTCGCGTACGACCAGTCGAACAAAGACTCAGTCGCTAAGGGCGTCTCGGTCGGCGGCGTCGATATCTCGGGTCTTTCTACGACGCAGGCGCAACTGAAGCTGCGACGCGCGCTCGAGGAACCACTGCTTGAACCGATCCGCGTCAGCTACGAGGGCGAGGTGCGCCGTCTGACCGCAGCATCGGCCGAAGTCGACGTAGACGTCGACGGCATGGTCGACGAAGCGCTCAAGCGGGGGAGTTCGAAGTTCTTCGTTGTGGACGCGATCAAGACTGCAGCCGGCGCCGACCGCAATGTCTCGATCGCGGCTCGGGTTGACTACTCCGAGGCCAAGGTCGACAAGTTCATCCGCGGCATTCGACGCAAGTTCAATCGCGATGCGAAAGACGCCAAGGTCACCTACACCGCGACCGGCCTCGGCGAGGTCGATGGGCAGACGGGGCTTTCCGTGCGCACGGCGCAACTCCGCGAAGAAATCATGGCGACGTTTGCCGATCCCGACGCGAGGCGCAAGATCAAGCTGCCGGTCAAGGTCAAGCAACCGAAAGTTCGGCGGTCGCAGCTAGCGAAGAAGTTCCCCGTGATTCTTGTAGTTGATCGCAAAGGCTTCAAGCTGCGCGTTTACAAGAAGCTCAAGCATGCAAAGACCTACGGCATCGCGGTCGGCAAGGTCGGCATGGACACTCCGTCGGGCTTGTACTCGATCAACTCTAAGCAGATCAACCCCTCCTGGTACGTCCCCGATAGCGACTGGGCGGGCAAGCTACGCGGCAAAGTGATTCCGCCTGGCCCGAATAACCCGATCAAGGCGCGATGGTTGGGGATTTACGACGGCGTCGGGATCCACGGCACTGACGCCGTCGATTCGATCGGTTCCGCCGCCTCGCACGGCTGTATCCGAATGATTCCGAAACAGGTGATCGAGCTGTACGACCAGGTTCCGATCGGCACCCAGGTATTCATCGCATGACCGCAGTCGCCGCGACGCAGCCGACGCACGAGCTGCCGCCGCACTGGGAGGCCGAGCTCCGGCGCTTCGACCTGGCCATGCGTCGACGCGGGCTGTCAAGCGCGACTCGCCGCGCGTACGCGAGTGACATGTTCCAGCTGGCCTGCTGGGCCGCCGAGCGTGACCTCACCGCGCAGACACTTGATCTCAAATCGTTGCGCCGCTACGCGCAGACGATCAGCGGCGAGGGCCTCGCCGCGACGAGTCTCGCGCGCAAGATCGCGACGATCCGAACGTTTTTCGCCACGCTTGTCGAGCGCGGAGAGGCCACGCAGAACGTTGCCGAACTGATCACCACGCCGCATCTGCCGCGCGATCTGCCACGCGTGCTTTCGAAGACTGAAGTGTTCAAACTGCTTGACGCGATTCCCACCTCGACACCACTGCAGCTGCGCGATCGCGCCATGTTCGAACTGACTTACGCATGCGGGTTGCGCGCCGGTGAACTGATTTCGCTGGACATCAGCTCGATCGACGTTGATGAAGAACAGGTGAGAATCGAGGGAAAGGGCGGCCGCACGCGGCTCGTTCCGGTCGGGGAGCAGGCCGTAAAAACGCTGCAGGCATACCTTGATAGAGCGAGACCACGCCTGGCCGATGACCCGCGTTCGACCGCATTATTCCTGACAAAAACGGGTAAACGACTGCAACCAAGTGACATTCGCAGACGCCTAGAGGGCTGCCTTCGCGCCGCCGGAGTGGCCGGCGGTATTTCGCCGCATTCATTGCGGCACAGTTTTGCAACGCATCTACTCAACGGAGGTGCAGATTTGCGGTCCGTGCAGGAACTCTTGGGTCACCGTTCAATTTCAGCCACACAGATTTACACTCGGGTAGAGTCTGCAAGATTGCAGGCGCAATACGGAAAGGCGCATCCGCGAGCATGACCAGCGAAGCAAAGCCAAGGAGTAAGGGCGCGCGCCGTATAGGGGGCGAGTTCGGCGATGTCGAATTGCGCGATCTTTGGAAGAAGTACAAGTCCACGGGCGACAAGCACGCGCGTGAACGCCTCGTGCTCGCCTACTCGCCGCTCGTCAAGTACGTTGCGGGCAAGATGGGCGCTGGCCTGCCCAGCTATGTAGACGACGCAGACCTGATTTCCTATGGCCTCTCCGGCCTGATTAGCGCCATCGAACGCTTCGAGCCATCTCGCGAGATCAAGTTCGAGACCTACGCGATGTCGCGCATCAAGGGTTCGATCATCGACGAACTGCGCTCGATGGACTGGGTTCCGCGCTCGGTTCGCATGAAGGCGCGTGAGTTCGAGCGTGCCAACGCCAAGCTCGAAGCCAAGCTGCATCGTGCCCCATCCGACCAGGAACTTTCCGACGAGCTCGGCGTCAGCATCGAAGAGCTCGCCGAACACATCCAGCAGATTTCCAGCAGCGCCGTGATCGCGCTCGACGAGCTGTGGTCGGTATCCGACAGTTCAGGTGGCCAGGTTTCGCTGCTTGACACGCTTGAAGACCCACACGCGGCCGACCCCGAGAAGTCTTATGACGCCGTAAACGTCAAAGAACAGATCGCTGAAGCAATCGGTCGTCTGCCGGAGCGCGAGAAGCTGGTCGTCGCCCTCTACTACTACGAGAATCTGACCCTTCGTGAAATCGGCGAAGTTCTCGGCGTCACCGAATCGCGCGTCTCGCAGCTGCACACCAAGGCCGTTCTGCGCCTCAAGTCCCGTCTGCAAGAAGACGGCGACCTCGATCTGCGCTAGCCGACCGGCCGTCCACATGACTCGCTTTAAAGGCTCCATTGGGAGCGCTTGCAAGTAAGCGTTCGCCCTCACCGGCGACCGGGCTACCGTGTTTCAAATGGACCCTAAGGAAGTGCGCTCCAAGCTTGACCCCGAGACCTGCGTGGTCTGCGGCCGCCGACTGCTCCAGGGCGAGGTGCTCAACTGGTACGTCGCACCGGATTCCAGCCGTCGACCCGTCTGCGAACTCTGCGTACCGCGCGCCGAGCGCGCCCGCTGGGTGCGCGTGCGTGAAGGTGAAGAGGTTGTGCAGCTGCGACCGACCCGCGCCGCTCGTGGCGGATTTATCCAGCGCGTCAGTGAGTTTTTCGGCGCGGGCGGCGAAGAGTCGCTCGACGACATCGGCGTAGGTGGGGTGGCCGGCGGCCCGCGTGGCGATCAGGGGTCGCGCCGAGAGGCTCGATCGAGCCGCCGCCGCGACCGCGGCGAGCTTCCCGAACTCGCCACCGCCAAGCCAGCACCGCGTGAAGTACGCGCGATCCCCACGGGCCCGGAGGCCAAGCTCGACCAGGGGTTAGAGCTCTTCAACGACTCACAGTTTCCACGCACGATCGCCGGGCTGTCACGGTCGCTAGGCGACCCGCAGGTCGCAGTTGTCAACGACTCGGAATCCAGCGTCGAGGTGTTTGTCGGCTGGGATATCGCTTGGTACTCGTATCGCGTAGATCTCGGCGACGCCACCGAGCCGGTCGAACAGTCAGGTCGAGGCAACGACACAACCGAGCTGTCGGGAACGGTTGACGAGTGGAACTCCTTCGCGGACGAGTATGGGCACCTGTACCTACGTGAGCCTGCAGAGCATGGGTCCGACGACGCGAACGAGGCGGCCGCGAAGCCGACCAGTGATTCTCCCGAGCCCACCAAACAGGCTGCACCAGAGCAGAAAGAGGACGACGGGCCGACCGTTTACGGTGGCGGCGCATGAAAGTTGTCATTCACGTTGACGGCGGTGCCCGCGGCAATCCCGGACCTGCCGCGATCGCTGCAGTGCTCACGTCGCCCGACGGCGATCTCGTTGGCGAGGCCAAAGAGGCGATCGGTATCGCGACCAACAACGTCGCCGAGTACAAGGCGCTGCTGCTCGGACTCGAGCACGCTCAGAGCCTCGGCGCGACCGAGGTCGAAGTAGTCAACGACTCCGAGTTGATCGCCAAGCAAATCAACGGCGAGTACAAGGTCAAGCACGAAGCGATGAAGCCGCTTTATCGAGAGGCCCTAGCGGCATTGGCCATGTTCGATGCGTGGCGCGTACGTACCGTGCCGCGGGCGCAGAACAAAGATGCCGACGCGCTGGTGAATCAGGCGCTAGACGCCGCTGCGCTCTAGACAAGCGGGCACAAAAAAGCCCCGGCGGCGACCGAGGCAATTTTGAAGCGGATGAAGGGACTCGAACCCTCGACCTTCTGCATGGCAAGCAGACGCTCTAGCCAACTGAGCTACATCCGCACGAAGCGACAAGTATAGACCCAGCCAAAGCGGCCGCCGATGGATACGCATGAGCCCGTTCAGCGCCTCGCACGCCGCTAACCTGCAGAGCCTTGCGGGGGATGGGGGTCGACGATGATCCCCGGCACCGTGTCCTGGCGACGTGGCGGAGTGGCTACGCAGCGGCCTGCAAAGCCGTTTACACCGGTTCGAGTCCGGTCGTCGCCTTTTAAGAACCCCGGCTCGCTTACCGAATCCGGAAGCGGCGCACGCTGGACTTTCGCCGGCTGAACTTCGACTGGGTGTTGGCCGCGTTGTCGATCGCTCGCACACGCACGATGTAGCGTCCACGCCGAATCATCTTGCCGAACAGCACGAAGCTAAACCGCTCCTTGCCCGACGCGGCATACCAGAGGGGCTTCCTGCAACTCAACCGCTTGCTGCTGCGACGCACGTACCGGTTCTTCACAGGCGACCAGCTGCGGCAGTCCTGTTCACCGCGACGCAGGTCGACGACGCGCATCACCGAGACGTCGACGCGAGCGACGCCACTTCCCTCATCGGTCGCCCGGCCAAAGAACAAGATCAGCTGCCTGCGTTTGGCTTTGCGGCGAAGTCGCGTGTAGAAATTGCTCCTTCGCATTGCCCGGTAGCTCGGCCTGGTGTGACCTAACCGCGCGGCCGGGGCAACTCCGTCGGCACTTTGCGGCACCGCATGATCGAGGGCGAATTTGAGACTGAACTGGCTGATTCTGCCCTGGTACGAATCGTCTAGGTCCGACGGCACTGACAATGTGAGCGTGATGTCACGTTGCGTGCCGGACGCTATCCGCGTGAGTGCGCTGGTTGGGTCGAGCAGCGCGCTGACGGGCCCGCGCCAGAACACGCCGTCCGAGGAGGACAGCTCCACGACGAGGCGGTCGTAAAGCTGCCGGTCGCCGCCGGTTAGCTCGGCAAGAATCTTGGCGACCGTGTCCGCCTGATTGGGATTGCCGATCCGAAAAGACGTTGAGCGCTGATCCCCGGGTTCTAGTCCCGTCATCGCCACCAGCGGTCCGGCAGGGGAGATGTTCGGGGGTGACAATGGTTGCTCGTTAGCCTGACCCTGGACGAACCCGCCGCGTGTCACCGCTGCGCCGGCGACGACTGTAAATACGCAGATCGCGAGGATCGCGAGTGTCAGTACGCCCCGGCTGACGCGACGGCGACGTCTCTTAGGTTTCGTTCGTCTGGCGGGATTCGCGCCGTCGGAGCGGTCGGTGCGGGCCGGGCGCCTCATGGACAGGCGACAGCCGAGCCAGAGCCGTTGGCGGCGTAGGAACGACAGACACGGGCGATCGGGTTCCACGCTGAGTCGCGTATGTCATATCCCAGCGTTCTCGGCATCGTCTCGGCGGCGATCTTCTCGCGATTGAAGCGACCGCTGTTGTTCGCGGCGTCGTAACCGGTCGCGGGGTAGGAGCCACCGTCGGCGTAGTCGAAGATTCGATACTCATCGAGTGCTCCCAGTGCTCCGTTGGCACCGCTGACGGAGTCTTGACCTTTCTTGTTGTTCTGGAAGGTGATCAGCGAGAAGTTGGGCGAGTTCGGCGCCACGGTGTCCTTACGGGCGGCAGTGCCAACAAACCATGCAGACGGGTTGCCGGCCAAGTCGAACTGGCGCGCCGCGACCTGTACGCCGCCAGCGACCGCATTGGCTAGAGCTGTGGCGTTGACGCTGGCGACGACCGTGCCGCTACCTGCCTGAGTTCCAAAGACCGAAACAGCGGCAACGGTCAGGCGGGCCTCGACGCCGGACACTCCGGCGCCATTCGTTGTGACGCTCACGCCGGCAGCGGCCTGCGACGCGATGTTGATCGTGTCGATCGGGTTGATCAACGTCGCTGTGATCCGCGCGGCTGTCGGGGCAACCGGTCCGGTCGTGTCGCGCGTTGCGGCGGTGCCGGCAATCCAGCCAGAGTCATTGCCTGCAACGTCCTGCACTCGGGAGGCGACCGCGACCGCTCCCTGAGCCCAGCCATTCGTGCTCAGCCCGGCGATCGTGCGCGTGCCGGCGCCAGCGAGGCCCGCGGCGGTACCGGTGACGGTGCTGGCACCCATCGTAAAGCGCGTCGACACGGTGTCGGTGGTCATGCTGCTCGCGGGAAGCCCGACCGCAGCCGTTGCCGTACCCGGCGAGATACCGGTCGCGATGTTGATGTAGTTAGCGGGGTTGCTGGCGGTGGCGGCGACCTGGGAACTGCTGACCACGGCGACTGTGTCCTTGGTGGCGGTACCGGTTGCCGTTGCGCCGATCGCACCTGGGCGCGTCAGCCAGGATCGCAACGCGATCGGGCCGTCCGCATGGGCGGTTGTATTGATGCCGGTCAAGTTCACTGTTTGGACGCCAGACACCGGCGCGATCGCCGTCACGGTAATCGTCACGGTTCCGTCACTGACCTCCAGGTTGACCGTGTCGCCCGCCTCGGTCGCGGCGGGCAACGCGACGCGGACCGTCACGTTGGTACGCGAACTGAAGTTGATGTAGTTGGCGGGGTTCGCCCCGCCGGCCGGAACAGAGACCGACGTGGGAGTTGGCGGAATTCCGCCGGATGCGACGTTCGAATTCGCGCTCTCGAGTTCCGGCGTGACTCCGGTTGTCAGCGCACGCACGAAGTACCAGCGGGTGCCACCGCCTGAGGTGGTGTCGTTGTACGACGTGCCGGACACGATTGATGGATTGATCTTGGTAAACGGTCCGCCGGCCGATGAGGCGCGATAAACGTTGTAACCGGCGACGCCCGTCGAGGCTGGAGCGGTCCAGCTAAGTGCGATCCCCGCTGGTGATGCGATCGCGACCGCGGCCAGCCCGGTTGGCGCGCCGGGGGCTTGCCTGGTCTGAACCTGAAGGTCACGCCTGAAGTAGCGGTCGTCGCCGACCTGTGTGAACCTCAGTGCACCGTTTTGAAGACCGGCATATGAAGTCGTTGTCGCGATCTCAAGGATCTCGGTCGTTCCGGGCATGATCGTCTCTGTGTTTGGTCCGTCGCCGGGGTTCGAGTCGTCTGTGAAAACGACCGAGGAGATCGCGCCTAGGCCGACGCCCACTGGCAGGACGCGGATCGTGTGGGCAACCACGTCGGTATTCGTGATGCGAAATGCGTCCGTGAATGTCCGTGCGTCCGGCACGCGACCGAGGTCTACTGCGAACGACAGATCAAGCCCAGTCGCCACGGGTGTGGACGTCCCAGGCTGAACAGCCGATCCGGGAACGATGTCGATAAATCGTTCGAGAGAGTCGGTTTCCGCAACGCTCTGGATCGACTCGGTGGTGGCGGTTTGGGCAGCAAACGCGGGCTGCGTTGGGACCAATGGCAAAGCAATAACCGTCATCGTTAAAAACGTGACAACCAGGACGATCGTCCTGGTCGATAATGCGCCTGCGCATCTGGCTGACGCCACGTCAGCCATTCTGTACCCGCTGCAGTGCGCCTGGCGGCGCATCGTAAAGAGTTGAGTGCAGCGCAAGGTGTGGCGGTAGTTCGTCCTCTGGCCCGATCTCGGTGGGATATCCAAACCTCGGGTAGCTGACTGCGGACTGCGTGCCCGGGTCATCGGCGGTGTCCGGCTCTGATTCTTCGGGCTTAGGCATCCATATCTTTATAAGCGCCATCAGCGAGAGAAGCAAGACGGGGATGCCCAGCATCAGCAAGTAGCCGGTCTTGGACCTGACCAGGAAGCTCAGATGGCCGACCTGCGGGAGGTCAAGCTTCAACAGTCCGGCATCTTTCTGTAGCTTCAGTCGCCAGGTGTCGGGCACCGGGTTGGCGTCGCCCTTCGTGGTGAAGACCGGCTGACCCTTCTCCTGCTCGATCTTGAAAATTCGGTGTGTGACTAGGCCCTTCGCGGGCCTGTCGGGGTCGGTAAACGTGATCACGTCGCCGACCTTCAGACGTTGCGCGGCCGTCGGCTTGACGAGGATCAACGTCCCTCGCGCAAGCATCGGCTCCATGCTTCCCGTCTTTACGACTCCAGGCTTGAGGCCAGCCAAGATCGCCACGCCGAGTGACGTGGCGGCGAGCAGGGCGGCGACCAGGACAATGGTCGCCGCCCAGCTGGTGATTCGAGAAACGAATCGCATCTCAGACTCGCCTCAAGTGAGTAGTTCGAGGGGTACTAGCTGGCCGTCATCCGGAAGTTGGCCTGGGCGTCCTGGCCCTGGTAGACGTTGTGGTCCGAACCGTCGTCGGGGAACCAGACGTCAAACAGGAATGTGCGGTTGCCTCCGACGGCAATCGCGAGTGGCGTCAGCGGATTTGCGACGTCGAACGCGGTCGTCTGTGCGGCACCCATGTTGAACGGGCCCATGTAGACATCACAGTCGCCGGTCGGGTCCGTGTTGGTCTCGTCCAGCGGACCACCTGCGTCCGGGTCCGGGTCGTTGGTAGCGATAGCGTCGACCGCTTCGTCACCCACGCACACGTTGAGAATTCCCGCGAGGCTGGAGGTCGTAAGCGGACCTGCGCCATCCGGGTCGGTACCGCTGATGTTGTTCTGGCTAAGGACCAGACGGTCGATGCGCAGCGTCGGGTTGACGTTGACCTGCAAGTAACCGTCCACTGTCGCCGACGGAGCGCGTGCGGCAGCCAGGTTGTCACGAAGGCTCGGAAGTCCGGTAGCGACCGGCTTCATCGTCGCCGGGCCAGGCGAGACGAAGATGTCGCCGCACACTGTGTTGTTGGTGGTCTCATCGACCGGGGTAGAACAGTCAACTGACATTGTGCCCGTTCCGGCGATGTTGCCTTGGGCTTCGGTTGTGGCGCTAAAGAACGCTCCGGTGGCGAGAACGACCAGTAGGCCGACCACCCCGAGCACGCTAGCGGTAAACAGCAGTTTCGTACGAGTCCTCACTTGAGTATCTCCTTGTAGTACGCAACGCCTCCCCATGAGGCGAATGCATGTCCCTGTACAGCCAACGTAATCGGCAGATGAGTTAAAGCAATTGAGGATTGTCGGTAAAAATGCAGGCGTCTAGTCGCTATTGGACCCAGGTGATACCGAAAAAAGCCCATCGCCCGAGTAAGTGACGTAAGGGACAGCCCAGAAGCACGAAACTCACCCGAGAAGGTGATGCGCGCTTAGGAGCGGCAGCCTGTAAGTCCGCTCATACCGGTTCGAGTCCGGTCGTCGCCTTATTCTGGAACCGTGGCGCGGGAGAACGGTCACTGGAACGACCCGCCCCCAAACGACAACAGGGACCCCGAAGGGTCCCTGTAGCTAGAACGTTCCACCAACCGCAATCGCGTAGTTAGTCCGTTAGTTCTATGTCTATTTTTATCGGCGGTGCGGCGAAATCCTTTACCGCTCCGTCTCTGCTGAAAACAAGCGAAGGGGCAACAAGTTGCGGTACCTGATCACCGGCGGTTCCGGTTACATCGGATCTCGGTTGGCGGAGGCCCTGGGCCAACGACGCAGCACCGACACGATTGTCGTCGCCGACCTTGTGCCGCCACCGCTGATGACTGAGAAGACGACCTTTCGGCAGCTCGACGTGCGCGACGTCGAATCGGTTTTCGACGCGCTCGCAGAAGAAGAGCCCGACGTTCTCGTTCACCTCGCGTTCATCGTCGACCCGACCCACGACGAGCCGGCGATGTACGAAGTCAACGTCAACGGCACCTTCAACGTGCTTGCCGCCGCTGCCTCGGCGGGAGTCGAGCGGGTGATGGCGATGTCGGCGACGATGGCCTACGGAGCTTGGGTTGACAATCCCGTCCCGATCACCGAGAACCAGCCCGTCCACGGTCACGCCCAGTACGTCTACGCGCGCCACGCCACCGAGGCCGACCGCATCGCCCAGCTCTGGGCGACGCTCCACCGCCAGCGCAGCATGACGATCGTCCGGCCGTGCACTGTCTTTGGCCCAGGCGCGGACAATCACCTCGTGCGGATGTGGGAGGGTCAGTCGTTCTTTCCAGATTTCGGCACTGGCGACCAGCCGACTCAGTTCCTGCACGTAGACGACTGCGTCAGTGCACTTGTCGGACTGCTCGAGGCTCAGCAGCAGGGAGTGTTCAATCTCACTCCCGATGGCGAGATCAGCTGGCACGAGTGCGCGCGGCTGGCCGGACTTGAAGTGCGAGGCGTTCGCGAACAGTCCTTCACCGGATTCGCCAGCGGTCTCTGGCGACTGAAGATGCCCAACGTAGAGATCCCGCCGTCGTTCGTCGATTTCTTTAAATACCCATACCTGGCTTCTAACGAGCGGCTCAAGCAGGCACTCGGCGACTGGCAGCCCGAGCA
>JBASTN010000073.1:0-24110 GCA_049274915.1 Solirubrobacterales bacterium | reverse complement strand
GGTCAAAGAGCTGCGTGGAATCGAGACCGAAAAGCGCGCCGGAGAAGCCGCCGAGCTCGCCGAAGACCGCTCGCCCCTTCATCCCGTCCGGATCTACGGCGAGCTGGCCCCGATGCTGGACCGCGACGCGACGATCGTCTGCGACGGCGGCGACTTCGTCTCATATGCCGGCAAGTTCATCGACGTGTACGAGCCTGGTCGCTGGCTCGACCCAGGACCGTACGGCTGCCTCGGCACCGGACCCGGGTACGCGCTGGCCGCGGGCATGGCAAACCCCGGCAAGCAGGTCGTGATGATGATGGGCGACGGCGCTTTCGGTTTCTCCGGAATGGACTTCGACTCGCTGGTGCGCCACAACGTGCCTGTCGTGGCGATCATCGGCAACAACGGCATCTGGGCGCTGGAGAAGCACCCGATGGAGTTTCTCTACGGATACTCAGTAGCCGCCGAGTTGACACCGGAAATGCGGTACGACGAGATCGTCAAGACGCTCGGCGGCCACGGTGAGTTCGTGCAGAAGCCCGATGACCTGCGGCCGGCGCTCGAACGTGCATTCGCGAGCGGCAAACCAGCCGTCGTCAATGTCTCGACCGACCCCGCAGTGGTCTACCCGCGCAGCGCAAATCTCGCCTGACCCGACACCTGGACGCGAGAGTGTCGCTCCGCCGTTCGTCCAGACGGCGGGGCGGATTCTCAAGATTCACACTTCCTGAGTCGAAAACTAGGTCGGCCGGACGATTCATCCGGTCAGACGCATTCAAGGGAAGCAGCTCGAATCCACCCGGCTTGGGTCGGTTCGGCCGCGATCATTACTCAGGAGGTATCGACCATGGCGTCGATTCCGGGACTAGCCACTTCGATGGCGACCGACACGTTCGATCTGACTCGCGCTGCGATGGCGATCGCTTCGGTTCCCGATGTGATCGTCCTCACCGATGGCGAGCTGAGCGTCACCTATTTCTCACCGTCCGGCACAACGATGCTCGGCTACCAGCCCGACGAGATGGTCGGCAAGAACGTGGCCGAGTTCGTTCACCCAGTTGACCTGCAACGCGCGAGGCGCGAAGTCAGCAGTGCTGCTGCACAAGGCGAATCTGACTTTCGATTTCTTGCACGCACCTGTCACAGGGGCGGGATGTGGCTGTGGCTCGAGTACAGCCTGCACGCGATCCGCGAGGACCAAGGCGGCGCGTTCACCGGTTTTAGCATCACCGCACGAGACGCGACTGACCGTCTCTCCGAGGAGCGCCATCTGCGTGAGACCCGCGACCGGCT
The DNA here is from genome assembly GCA_049274915.1 of Solirubrobacterales bacterium. GTDB lineage: Bacteria > Actinomycetota > Thermoleophilia > Solirubrobacterales > JACPNS01 > JACPNS01. Next base: position 22,835 of record JBASTN010000073.1, on the reverse strand, counting down.
CGATGGGGTTTTGCGCGCCGCGACGGAGTACTCGATCATCGGAACTGACGTCAACGGAACGATCGAAGTGTTCAATCCCGGTGCCGAGCTTTTGCTCGGATACAGAGCAGAGGAGATGATCGGTCGCAACATTCAGATGTTTTTTACCGGCGATTCGATCACCGAAGAATCTGCCGTCGCAACTGAATGGAGCGAGAGTGAGCGCGAGCTCGCGACCAAGGGTTATACCCGCGACTGGACCTACCGGCGCAAGGACGGCACCCGAGTGCCGGTCTCGATGACGGCCGGACCGATGCACAACCAGGACGGTGAACTGATCGGCTTCATTGGGATTTCACGGGACGTCAGTGAAGAACGTCGCGCCAAGCAAGAGACCGAAGCAGCCGAGCGGATGTTTCGTGGGGCCTTCGACGAAGCGCCACACGGCGTTGCGATGGTCGGCTTAGACGGTCGCTGGATGCGCGTCAACCCGGCGCTCGTGCAGATCTTCGGATACATAGAAGAGACGTTGCTCGCAACCAACTTCCAGGAACTGACCCACCCTGACGACCTTGAGGCCGACCTTGTCCTGATGAACCAGTTGCTCGACGGTGAGATCAAGACCTACCAGATGGAGAAGCGTTACCGGCACGCCGACGGTCACTGGATCTACGCACTGCTCGGAGTCGCACTTGTGCGCGACGCCGCCGGACGTCCGCTGAACTTCATCAGCCACATCATCGACATCTCCGATCGCAAGCACGCCGAACAGCGGCTCGACGAGTTGGCGCATTCGGACGCGCTGACCGCCCTGCCGAACCGGCTCTACTTCATGAACCGACTGCGCGAGATGGGCGAGCGTCATGCGCGTGGCCACCAACGCGCGGCTGTGCTGTTTATCGACCTCAACAAGTTCAAGCCGATCAACGATGAGTTCGGCCACGCGATCGGCGACATGGTGCTTTGCGAAGTCGCCGAGCGAATCCGGCAGAACGCCCGGCCCGGCGACGTGATCGCACGGATCGGCGGCGACGAGTTCACCGTGCTGCTTGAGAGCGCCGACCAGATTCAGACGTCATTGGTCGCCGAACGCATTTCGAATGCGCTGCAGCTGCCGTACAACGTCGCCGATCATCAGATCGAGATGTCAGCGAGCGTCGGGATCGGCATGGTCCGTCCGGGCGAAGACCCTGAGTCGGTGCTGCACCAGGCAGACCAGGCGATGTACCGCGACAAGCAGCGCTGAGACAGACCGTCTCAGCGGGCGGCGAGCCTTATCGCCAACCCGTAAAGAATGTCGTGCTCGCTGACCTCGATCGCGTCGAGCGCGAACTCACGCAGCGCGACCAGCATGATCGCCGCCCCCGCGACGATCGTCGGCGCACGATCCGGGTGGAGCCCCGTGACATTGCGGCGCTCGGCCAGGGGCAATGCTGCCAGCCGATCAAGTAGGTGTTCGCAGGCAGCCCTCGTGATTGGGTGGCCGTGCACTTTCCACGGATCGAACTGCTCGAGAGCGAGATCGATCGATGCCAGCACCGTTGGCGTGCCTGCGACGCCGGTGGCGTGCCTAATGTCTCGCCGCCACTGTTCCGGCACCTCGTCACGAATGATCTGAGTGACCTCGGCGACCAGCGCGGCGAGCTCCTCGGAACTCGGCGGGTCCGAATGTAAAAAACGCTCGCTCTGGCGCACCGCTCCGACATCGGTCGATACATGGAAGTCGAGTGTTCCGGCGTGCCCGACGATGAACTCGGTGCTGCCACCGCCGATGTCGATGACGAGACCGCGTCCTCCCTCGCCGACCGTTGCCTCGATGCTGGCACCGGCGAATGTCAGCTGCGCCTCGGTCTCACCATCGATCAGTTCGATGTTGATTCCGAAGCGCTCGGCGATCGTTGCGACGAATGCGTCGCCGTTCTCGGAGTCGCGCACGGCCGAGGTCGCGACTCCGCCGACGCGCGTCGCCCCGGCCTCGCTGAACTCGTCGCGATACCGCGCCAGCACCTCGTAGACCCGTTCGCATGCGGCATCGTCGAGTCGGCCCGTCTGGTCCACACGATCGCCGAGGCGCGTGACGATCGACCGGCGGAAAAGTTCCTCAATTCGCCCGTCGACGACGTCCGCGACGAGCAATCGCGTGGAATTGGTGCCGATGTCGATGACCGCGGTACGCATTGGCGGCCGATGCTAACGGCAGGCGGCGGCGGCACGCAGGGTCACGTGCAACCGCCGCAGGCCGGTCAGTCGTCGAACGGCTTCGCGTACTCGGCGATGTCGCCGAAGTCGAGGATCACACAGGCCTCCGAGCCGATCACTTCGGCGTCGTGGCCCGGCGGTATCTCGAAGACGTCGCCAGCGCGGATCTCCATCTGCTCGCCGTCGTCCATGATGATTCGCATCTCGCCTGCGATGCAGGTCCCTAGATGCAGGGATTTGCAACTCTTGGTCTGGGCGATCGGACGCAAATGGTCCGACCATCGCCAGCCCGGTTCACAGGTCGTGCGGGCGACCATTCTGCCGCCGATCTCGATCATCTCCGCCCGTCCCATATCGTCGAGGAACAGCCGGGTCTCGTCAGGCATGTCGAACTGCCTGCATGTCAATGCCGCTTCAACGGTGAGAGCCATCAGAGGCCTCCAATCGTGTTGTTGACTGCGGGTCGATTCACGCTACCGCTTGTCGGTCGCAGATGTCTTGCCCCCGGCCGGCGCAAGGCGGACGGCGTGCGAGCAAACGACCGATTACGGTTGGCGCCATGTCAAACACGCATTCAGATAAGTCCAAAGTCGTCTTGATCACCGGCTGCTCGACCGGCGGCCATGGCGACAACGTTTCCCCGACCGGGCAAGTAAACACCAGCGTGCGCGACGACGCTGAGAGATCACCGTGTTGCTCGCCGAGCGTCGGCGAGCGCGAGGGTGGCGCGGCGGGGGCGCTCGCCGGGGTCGATGTTTCGACGGTGGATTCCACCGTCGAGCTGGTCGAGCTTCCTGGCGGGCGATTCACGATGGGCACGGACGGCGACTACGGATACGCCGCCGACGGCGAGGGTCCCGCGCACGAGGTTTGTCTCGCGCCGTTCGCGATTTCACGATTGGCGATCACCAATGCTCAGTTCGCCCAGTTCGTAGAGGCGACCGGCCACAAAACAGAGGCGGAGGTCTTTGGTTGGTCTTTCGTCTTCGCCGGCTTGCTGCCCGACGACCATCCGCCGACGCAGGCGATCGCTGACGCGCCGTGGTGGCACCGGATCGATGGTGCTGACTGGTCTCACCCGGAGGGTCCAGGCAGCGGGATCGCCGAACGCAAAGATCATCCGGTCGTGCACGTGTCGTGGCACGACGCGGTCACGTTTTGTACCTGGCACGGATCACGACTACCGAGCGAGGCCGAATGGGAGTACGCGGCCCGAGCCGGCAGCGACGGGCGGTTCCCGTGGGGGGACGAGATCGAGCCGGGCGGCGAGACGCGGATGAACGTGTTTTGTGGCGAGTTCCCGGAGTGCGCTGCGGGTGAGTCTCCGGGGACTGTCGCGGCCGACGCGTTCGCAGCCAACGCCTTCGGCCTACACAATGTCACCGGCAACGTCTGGGAGTGGTGCGGCGACTGGTTCGACGGCAGCTACTACGCGCGGTCGCCGGTTGAGGATCCGAGCGGGCCGACGGCTGGAGACACGCGTGTGCTGCGCGGCGGCTCCTACCTCTGCCACGAGTCGTACTGCAATCGCTACCGCGTAGACGCCCGCAGCAACAACACCCCAGACAGCTCCTCCGGCAACACCGGCTTCCGCGTCGCCCGCTCGATCGCGTAGCTCGCGACTAAGCGATACCGCTACATGAACCTTGCCTTCGCCGTGGCTTTTTGGCCGGCGGCGTCGACCAGCGTGATCCGCAGTGTGACCTTTTTCTTCTTTGCAGCGCTGCGCATCGCGGACTTCAGGCTCTTGTAGAGCTTCGACGAGAACTTCACTGTGATCGTGCGCGAGTTCGGCGATGCCTTGAGCTTCGACGTCTTCAGCTTCGTCTTCTTTTTGCCGTTGATCAGCGTGATCGTCGGCGTGCAGGCGACCTCGCAGATCGCTTTGAATCTGAACGACTTGCCGAACTTCATTTTCTTTCTCAGGCGCAGTTCGAAGTCTGGAACGACGGGGGTCGGGGGCTCGACTGGCTGCGGCCAGTCGGTTAGGCGCGGGTCGGTGGCGATGCCGGTGTGCGGCGCAACCTTGAGGTAGCTGACGCGCTCGTCGAAGGCTTGACCGAGCGCTGGATACTCGCCCGGCGCTGCGACGACACAGTCGGTGCCGTCGGAATTCGCGCAGACCGTGACCTGGTAACCGGCGGCAACCTTTAACGAACTGATGTCGTTGTCACCGACGTGGGTGAGGTTGGAGTCGTCGGCAGTGAACGTGCCGAGACCGAACTTCTGCGTGACGCCGTTGAAGTTGACGGTGTTGGTCGCGGTCACGACGGACTGCAAGTTCTTGAAAGCGAGATCGGCACCGACGCGAATCATCTGCGCCTCGGATGGGACGCCAGCGGAGTTGATCAGGAAAAGCATGTAGTAGCCAGGGGTCGCCTCATATCCGTTGCGCGGAGCAGCGAGAGTCAGCTGAGTTCCGGAGTTGCCGGTAATCGTGACGGGCACGTAGCGCTGGCCCTGGTCGACTCCGTGGGTCGGCGCGCCGAGCTTGACGAGCGTGGCGCGAGCAATTCCAGGGCCGCCGTTGAGGTCGTATCCGACGGTGATTTGACTGCCATAGGCGGCCGGCGGGAGGTACTTCATCGCAAACGGTCCACTCGGTCCTGTCACCGTTGCGCCGCCTGTGATCTGCGGGCGATCTGCACGGTTGCCGTCGGACTCCCATAGATATGCCGGCTCGTAGTACTCGAAGTTCGGCTCGTAGTAGTCGTGGTGGAACCAGTTGCAGGTACCGCAGATTCCGCCGCCGCCAGTGATCACTCGACCGTCCGGCAGCAACGCCGCCATCGAGTGGTACATCCGGCCTCGTTGCGCTGCCGGCAGAGTGGTCCAGGCGTTGGCTGATGGCGCGTAAATCTCGGCCTTTTTAGTGGCGTGAGCGGAGTTGACGAGCGAATAGGTGCAACCCGGGTTCTGAGCCGGATACGTACCCGGCTGAGGGTCGGGATCGACCCCCGTGTCGCACTCGTCCGAGTCGTCAACCGTGGACTCCATGCCGCCGGTCGCCAAGACTTTGCCGTCGGGCAGAGTGGTCAAGTAGTGGAATCGACGCTTGAACGCCATCTCGCCGATCGTCGCCTTTGCGATGCCGGAAGGTGTTGCCGAGAGGCTCGTGCCGGTCCACGAGGCACCGACCTTGCCCGGCTCATCCTCAGACGCCGTATCGTCGCCACCGTTGACGATGACGCTGCCCTTACCGGTCTGCGCCCAGGTGCCGTAAGCGCGATTAGTGGTGTCGCGCTCCATCTCGTACTGGGAGGCCCCGGCTCCATCGGTATCGATCGAGAAAACTTTCGTGTCAGGCCCTAAGTAGACCACGCGCCCGTCCTGAGACGGGAACAGAAATGGATAAAGGCGCCACGATGGCGGCGTGTTATCGAACGCGGTGGTGTGTTGAAGATTCGTCAGGGGACGAATCTGCGGCTCCGAGTCACTGTTGACTAACACGTCATCGGGCTCAGCGTCTGAGTCCGGTCCGTCGTAAAACGTCGGCTTTGCTACCTCTGGTCGGGCCGGCCCAGGTTGGTAGTTAGCCCACGCCTCATTGTTCTGAATCGGATCGCCGCCGAGAATCAGAAGCTCTCCGGTCGCCAGCGCCGCGAGCGACGGGTACCAGCGCAAGCGGTCCATGTCCGGACCGCGTTCCCAGGTTTCTGTCTGCCAGCGGAAGATGAACGTCGTCTTCGTGCCGTCGTTATACGACGTGTCGCCATTAGGCAACGCACCGGCAGTATCACGGTTGCCTCCAGCGAGCAACAGGTCGCCGTTGGGCAGGTGCACGTATCCAGCGCAAAATAGGTTCACCCCTCCGCCCGGGAAGAGTTCGTCGACGTCTTTGCGTTCCCCCACCTCGGCCACCGGGTCCCACAGGAACGCTCGCGTCGACTCCGGATCGGAGTGGTCGTCACCTGGCCGCGCTGCAATCTTCCAGTCCCAGTAGAGAATCTTGCCGCTCGGGAGCAACGCCGAGAAGACCGGAACGATGTCGGGCGCCCAGGTCTCATCGTTTTCAGGCGCGGCTGGATCGGTGGGCAGGTCGGGGTCGACAACGGCGTTATAGGTTGCCGGTGAGCGAAGCTCCGACTCCCAGCAACCAACCTGCGACTCATCGGTCGCTAGACCTGTTGCAACACAAGGCTCGGTAAATTCAAGGGCGGTGAAGCCAAGACTTGACAGGAAGGCGAGCGAGCGCGCCTGCTCGCTGTCGTCCTTCGGCTGACCGACCGGCGGCGGTGTGCCCTCAGCGGCCTGCTTGCGCATCTGGTCCATCTTCTTGCGATCGGCTGGCGTCAGCGGGGGCGTGTCGAGCTCCTGATGCGCCTCCGAGTTGGACAGCAGTTCTTCTGCATCATGAGGCTCTGCGTCACGAGGCTCTGCGTCATGAGGCGCCGTGCCGTGCGCCGTTGACGATGCCGGCAACAACACCGCCACGAGCAGCATCAAAAAGACGGTCGCCAAAAGGACGGCCGGTTTGCGCAGCGACGAGGGCGTCGCGCCAGGTGTCTGGACTGAATTTGCTGTCATCCGAAATATCCGGACTAAAAAGTGCCGGACTAGATTGCCGAGGCGGGTCTACTTGAGCAAAACGCCACGTCCCTGTAGCAGAAACGACTTGGGTAAACCCGCTCAAAACATGATAACCCGTCGCGGAGACTTTGTAAAGGGAGCGCCGGCCAAATTCAGTGTCTCTGCAGCTTCTGTTCGATGCGCGCGGTGATCGTTTCGATGTCATACGCGCCGGCGGCAGGTGACACAATCAGAAAGCTCGTCCACGAGCGTCGCGACTAAGAGGACGATCGCGCCGCTGGACTCCGTGTTGACAAACGATCGCAGCGGCGCAGCGATGTTGCGTGACCAGGCGGTATGCCCGGTCAGTTCACGGACGGCGTCGGCGAGTCGTTCACTGCGCGACCTATCTAGGCCGATGTGGACGACCGCCGACGCGCCAATTCAAGCCTCTCGAATGACGAAGAGAAACACGAGGATCGCCAGGATCAAGCCGACGACTCCACCGACTGCCGCGTTAACGAACTGCGCCAACAGTACGGCGATGATGACTACGACTACAAGCCACAAGAGATTCATGCCTTCTCCCCCCTTTCCGGTCTCGGCCGCAATCTGGCGCGGCGATGGTCTGCCCTGATCGATACCCGTCGCCAAACGAAGACAAACCGTTTGACGAGTCGCCTCGGTGGGTAACCGACTCTCGCTCGTCAAATCAACCTTCAAAAGGAGACCGCAATGGCTGACCTGACCAATCTTGAAAGCAAGCTCGCCGAAGTGCTCGGACTGGCGCAAGCCTCAAAGGGCGCGACCGACAAGATCTCGAAAATGGTCGCCGAGGAAGACGCAGATCTCGCCGCAAAGGTCGAGCAGATGGGTGAAGAAGCAGCCGAGACCGAGGTCCGCTGTACCGCCTACGCCGACGCTCTTGAGGGCAAGAAGACCGCAATCCTCGACGCCGCCCGCGAGACCAAGGGCGAGGCGACAAAGATGATGGAGACTTACCTCGGTGCCGACTCCGACGGACTCGACGGACTCGAGTTCATGATGATGGCCGAAGCCGGCGAAGTCGGCCACTGGGAGATTCTCGCCCAGCTCAACGAGCAGGCCGGCGACCAAGAACTCCAACAGCTGATCGACTGGGCTCTGCCGATCCAGCAGAACCATCTGCAGTGTGTACGCGACGGCTCGCTAAAGCTCGCCGCCAAGGAAGACGCTCTCGCTGCGGCTTAGAGATTTTCAGCTCCTCGCGCCGCGGGTTCGCGCCGGGGTCTCAGCCGGGGGGACTGAGTAATGCCCCGCCTGCGGCGCGTGGATTGTGCCAGCCCCGGCCTGACACGAAAGAGCTCGGGCCGGGGCTTTACTTACGTCGATGCGGAAGGCTCACGCGCGTCGGCCGAAGACGTCGAACGGATTCGCGAGCTGGCGATCCCGCCGGCCTGGCAAGACGTCTGGATCTGCAGCGACGCCCACGGCCACCTGCAAGCCACCGGGGTGGACGCCGTCGGCCGGAAGCAGTACATCTACCACCCGGAGTGGCGCACGCGACGTGACCGGCAGAAGTTCGACGGGATGCTGGAGTTCGCGGCGGCGTTGCCCGCGCTGCGCGGTGAGGTGCTGAAGGATCTTCGATCGCGTGGGATGACGCGGCGGCGCGTACTGGGCTGTGCGATCCGGCTGCTTGACCTTGGGTTCTTCCGGGTCGGCTCTGAGGGGTACGCGGAGCAGAACGAGACGTACGGGTTGGCGACAATCAAGCGCTCGCACGTGACGATCGAGTCTGGCGAGATCGTTTTCGACTACACAGCGAAGTCGGGCAAGCGACGGATTCAGGTGATCGCCGATGACCGGGTGCGGCAGATCGTCAAGGAGCTGAAAGCGCGGCGCGGCGGCACCGATGAGTTGCTGGCGTATAAGCAAGGTGGTCGCTGGGTTGACGTGCGCAGCACAGACATCAACGCGCACCTCAAAGAACTGACCGGGTCGGATTTCTCCGCGAAGGATTTTCGGACTTGGAACGGGACGGTGCTGGCGGCGGTCTCGTTAGCGGGGAAGACCGACCAGGCCCGCACGAAGACCGGGCGTAAGCGGGCGATGTCGGAGGCGACGAAGGAGGTGGCGTTTTTCCTTGGCAACACCCCGGCAGTCGCGCGATCGTCGTACATCGATCCACGGGTGTTTGATCGGTTCGATTCAGGCTGGACGATCGCGGCGCGGATTGAGGAGTTGGGTGGCCCGGATGCGTTCATCGACCCCGAGGGGCGGGTGGCGCTGGAGGACGCGGTTCGTGACTTGATCAATGACGAGCGTGCTAGTTCGCGGGCGCTTGCGAAGGTCAAGGCGAGCTGACGGTCGGTTACTTTGGAGTCGCGTCGCGCGATCGCGCTCGACAAATGGCCCTGCAATCCTCGCCATTTTGTGTGGCGTTTGATACGTTTAAAGCACCGCCGCGGGGTGGAGCAGTCTGGTAGCTCGTCGGGCTCATAACCCGAAGGTCGCAGGTTCGAATCCTGCCCCCGCTATACCGAGAAGCCCAGCATTCGCTGGGTTTTTCGCGTTCTAGGGAAGTTGCCCGAAATCGCCTCGGACCCCGTACGGACCCCGGTGATTCCGCGAACCTTGCTGCCAGAATCCTTTTGTGGCCACATGTTTGGTGTACATAGACGATTCGAAGGACCACGCGACCGGCGCGTGTGTCTACTCCGCGCTCGCGATCACTGACGCGACTTGGCGCGAGAACTTCGGGATCATCAAAGCTCTCCGGCGGAGCCTCAAGCAGTCGGATGGAATCAACATCACTAAGGAGTTTCACGCGACCGACTTTGTTGGTGGACGCGGGAGGCTCGGTGATCGAGTCGTTTACAAAGGACGGCGAGCCGAGATTTTCAAGGAAGTTCTGACGACGACCGCAAGCCTCAAATCGGTAGGTCTATTCAACGGGATCGCCGCGTCGAAGAAGGATGAAGCGGTCGTGTTCGAACGCGTGCTCAACCGGATCAGCAAGACTCTCGAAGATCATTACGCGATCCTTTTCTGCGATGAAGGCAAAGAGACGGAGTACACGCGCCTGTGCCGCCGCATGGCCGTACACAACCCGATTCCTAGCGCGTTCGGAACGTGGGACTCCGGCGAGACGACGAAGAACATTCCTATCACGAACATCTTGGAAGACCCGGTGTTCAAGGAATCAAGTCAGTCCTACTTCGTACAGATCGCAGACTTCTGCGCCTACGCGCTCCTCCGGAAGGAGCGGCCTATCGCCTCCAAGACGAAGTACGGACTCGACAAGGCGTTTGACTTGCTCGATCCGATACTCGTCAAGAAGGCGACAAAGAAAGACCCGCAGGGCGTCCTACGGGTCTAACTTCTACAGCAAGAAGAGCAGGGCCTACACCGGCCACCTAGCGAGGCGCTGCCTCGCAGGACAGGTTCGGTCCTGCACTTCTATTTTACAGTTGAAGCAGACGACTCCTGCTTCGTGGGCATAGGCGACGGCGGCGATCCTCGACGGGCTCGACACCGGGAACGCCAAGCAACTCGACAGTCCTAAACGAATCGCTCAATCAGCAAACGCGCGTTGAGCGCGATTTCAACCTTCGTAAAAGACCCGATGATCGAGGGTTAGATAATTGTTATTGGCGCTCGGCTTGAGTCAGTCGATACGTCCCAACCAGCGAGACGCGAGAGTTCCTGTGCGAACTCTTCGGGGTCTTCGCGCTCATAGTTGGCGTTGACGATTCGATCGGTCTTGAGAAGCAAGCGTGAGCCGTCCCTGTGAAGGAACTCCCAGCCCCGCCGACGAACATCCGCGCGGTTTACGTCGATGCGATTTTCAGTGATGGTCGGTTCGTTGAAGTCGGAAACCCGAACGCGCTTGATCGCGACCTCGATTGCCGAGTCGGAATCAACCCAGCCGGTGATACGGAACAAGTACCCATCGCAGATGACCAGCAATTCTTGAAGCGCCCGAGTTTCAGGGCTTAGGTGCGGCGGCAACTCCGCGTCCTCGACGGGAATCATCGCTGAGTAGTCGAGTTCAGGAACCAAGTCTTCGATCGCATTCACAGCGGTCCAAAGCGCGTCTTCATAAGCGCGTCCGCCGAGATTCAATTCTGAATCGGTGATCCAGCGCCGCGCAAGGTTTTGTGCGTCTTGATTTTCCATCTTTCGCTCCTCCTCGGAGTCGTACAAAGGGATAGTTAGGGGATGAACCCATCGTAAATCGCGCGGCGGATACCCAAACACCCGTTCGTACGCGAGCGCGGAATGCCGGTGGTTACTGACGCGGCGACTTCGCGCGGAAAGCGCGGCGACGCTCAAGAAAGTCGATCACTTCAACGCCCCACGAGGGCGCGCGATCTAGGACCTTGTAGCCGCCGTAGAGATAAGCGAGCCAATGCAGATCGAGGAGGGTGGTGAGTATCGAGTCCATGAATTTCTAACGTTCATTTTCCGATCCTCCATAGATCCGGGTGATTGACAAGGATGTCAAACCTACAGCGACCTCCGGCGGAACCGCGCCTGACCCGTAGGCCAGACCCTCCCCAAACTTTTTGCCTAGCATCCGCCTACGTGGCCGGTTAGCTTCCAATCGAGGCGAGTCCTGCCGGTTCGGGCTCGGCGAGCGCCGCCGCGCGGAAAGCCGCGTCGAGCTTGTCGGCGTTATCGGGCTCGGCGCTCGGGAACAGGTGGCCGTAGATATTCATCGTCGTCTGGGTGCTTTCGTGACCAAGGCGCTTCGCGATTATGAGCTGGTCCGCCCCGGCCTCTATCAGCCATGACGCGCACGTATGGCGGAGGTCGTGAAAGCGAAGGTGTCGGCCGGGTAAGGCTCGCTTGACCGCCTTCGTAAAGACGCGCTTGTAGAAGATGCTGTGACGGATCGGCGTACCGCTCGGCGTGGTGAAGACAAACGAAGTCGGATCGTTTCCGCCGGGAAGGGACCGCGAGAGATGAGCTTCCAACTGCGGGATGATCGCGCTCGGAATCGAGATGTGTCGCTCCGCGTAGGTCTTGGTCGGACCGTAAATCAGCGACGGGGTTAGGCGGAACTCTGCCGGCACCTTCTTGGCCGTTTCAGCCGTGACCTCTTTCAATGCTTCATCGACGTAGATACGCGAGCGGAGCAAGTCGATATCCGAACGGCGCAACGCCCAAAGCTCGCCCGCCCTCATGCCGGTGTAAACGTCGAGGAGGACCGCGAGGCGGTAGTGCTCCGGTACCTCGGCAACGAGCTTCCGCGCCTCGGCGTGACTCAGCGGGTCGATCTTGATCGAGCGCCGACCGACACGAGGAAGGCGAACGGCATCGTTCGGATTGTTGACGATGTACTGCCGCTCGACCGCGACTCGAAAGACGCTGCTGACGACTTCGAACACGCGCTTCACCGTGGCCGGTTGCCGACCCTCGGAGAGGTCGTTCGCGAACGCTTGTAGGTCGGCGGTCTTGATCGCAGCGATCTTCTCCTCGCCGAGTCGAGGCAGGACGTGGTTGTTCAGGATCGACCGATAGCCGACCTCGGTCTTGGGCGCGAGGGTCGCCCATGTCCCCTTCCACTCCTCGACTACTGCCTTGAACTTCATCTCGCCGCGTCGAGGGTCAGCGTACGAACCGCGTACGGCGTCGGTGTCCATCGCGGATATCCAGCGCTCGGCTTCGCGCTTCGTCTTGAAGGTCCGCTCGCGCCGATCACGGTCGCTCGCGTTATCGGGGTGCCTCCATCGCGCCTGCCACTTGGTCGATCCGTCGCGGCGCTTTCCTCGGGCTCTTACGTAACCGGGCATCGCTGCCTCCTCATAAATAGATTGTAACTTTCGTCACTAACTCTACTGGCGGCGGGGTCTGTCCCGGGGTCCGTGGAGTTGCAGCTGTGCAATTTGCAGGGCGGGTTCTGGACTCGCGTTTCAACGATCTTCGGGTTAGTCGAACGAAGTGCACCGCCGGGGAGGGTCCGGCCGCGCGTCAGTCGATGTAGAGTCGGCCTGACCTGACCGACCGGCTGACCTAAGGAACGGCTCTGACTCTTAGTGGCGAGGATTTGGGTTGGGATGAATGCCAAGCCCGGCGCAGCACGACCGCCTCTCCCGTACATAATCCGGAGGGGGAAAAGGGGGAAGTTCTTACCTATTCTCCTCTCCCCTTTTTCTTTTTTTGAGGTCTTATATAGGGAGAAAAGTTCCCCCTCTTCCCCCTCCAGATTTGGGCAGATTTTCATCGAACTCGCCATCCATGTGCCCCGCGAACCTTCACCGGGTTACCAATCAAATCCGACAACCGTTCGTAGAATTGATTACGGCTCATCTTCACGTGGCCCGACTCGTTACACCACTGCTCAAACATCAGGTAGACGTTCGTGCGCGGGTAGAAGTCCGGCTCCTTCATCTCATCCCGAACGAAGGCCGCGACCGTGTCGGCGGCGAGTCGGAAATCATCAAGGGCTCGCGTCGAGGATTTGGCGACCGTGAATCCGCCGTTCCTCCGGAGGCGAAAGTAGCCCTCCAGCGCGTAGTTCAATACTCCGCTCATCTCCTCCGGCGTCAGGAGCTTCTTCAGTAGATCGCGGTCCTCATTCTCAGTCCCACGGAACCGCTTCTCAAACGGAATCACGATCCAACGATCAAAGAGAGCGTTAGTCGGATTTTTGATCGGCGGGAACTTGTTCGCGGAGAAGATCAGCCGCGAGTAGGGGACGAACTTGAACGAGGGCATGAACTTGTGCTCGCCCTGAATTGGGTCGCCGCCGGTGATCGCGCGGAACCTCGCCGACGAAGACAGCTCATTCGAGGAGATATCAGCGCAGACATTCGCGAGCTTCCCGTAGAGGTCGGCGACCGCGAACTTGTCTTCGTCTAGCGAGTGGAGCGAGTGCGCCGAATAGTTCTCGCGCCCGAGGAGTTCGCAAATCACGCGCACCCAAGTCGTCTTTCCGTTGCCGCCGCCGCCCTGCGCGAGAAACGCTTTCTGCTGCTTGTTATCCGGGAGGAGGACGTAGCCCATTACCTCTTGCGCGGTGAGCCTGACGTTCTTATCGAGCGCCTGGCGCATGAAGCGCGTAAAGGTCGGACACTTCGCCCGCCGGTCATAGGTCACCGGCAGGCAGACCGGGGTCAGGGGATCAGGACTGTGTGGCTCCAGCGTCACCCGGTCTTTTCCGATCATGAGGATTCCGTTCAGTACACGGATGCGATCGAGCGGCGGACTCGCGTCGAGCTTCGGAGCCCCGTCGCTGATCCATTGCAGGACTTCGCTCGCGTGCTTCGGAAGCCACGTTTCCGCAAGCCAGTCACGAACGACCTTCGCGTAGAACTCCTTGCCGTCTGGTTGCCAACGATCGTCGTGGTAGGCGTAGAGCCGACCGCCTGCATCCTTCGCGGCCGGGTTCTCATCGAGGAGGTCCTTGCCGAGTTTCGCTGCGGAGAAGCGCGGTAGATCACCGTTCTTTCCGCTCATGATCATCCAGCGTTTGCTTTCTGAACTAGCCATCGCGAGGATCACAGCCCGAGCCGACTTGAAGCCCGGGGGTAGGGGTTTCGATTTAGCCGCGTTCACGCCGCTGCCCTCCGGCGGCTCGCGCGAATCAAGTTCCTCAGTTGTCGCTCCGAGCGGCCGTACTTCACAAACCAATCCGTCAAGTCCTCGCCGTCGCGCATCCCACGATCACGAAGATCCACCCTCCACGCGTCAGCGCCCGCGATCTTCAAACGGTCAACCACGCGATCCGCCGCCTCCTGCTCAGACTCCTGAGCGTCAAACATCACCGCGACCGGGCGATACCGAAACCGAGACGCAAGCTCCGCCGGGAGGCTCGCGCCGCATGTAGTCGAAATCGTCGGGAGCCCGTTCGACCGACCGCACAACGCGTCAAACTCCCCCGCGACCAAGATCACCGGGCCGATATCCGGCTCGCCCGGGAACAGCGCCGCTTTGTGACCCGGGAGTCCGACGACCTTTACGAGCCGGCTCCCAGCATCTTCTTTCGGGACCCGCAGGTAAAAGCGCCGCCGAATGGTGACCGTCTCTCCGTGCTCGGAGAACACCGGAATTACGAACGCCGCATGATCCGGGTACGGACGCGGAGAGTCGCCGCCCCGAGCGAACCCGATTCGATACTGCCTGACGACTTCTTCCGAGATGCCGCGCTCATCCTTCAAGTACTGCATCAGTCTCGGGCTATCGAGAAGATCGGAATTCCAACGCCAAATCTGTCCGACGCGCGGAGGCCGGGCGGGTTCGTTGAGGTGAAGACGACCCCCGTGAGACATGAATTCGGATAGCCAGCGGTCGGCCTCTTCAATCATTTCGTAGGTCGTGGGGCAGCCGGTCGCGTCAGCAAGGAGCGACGGATAATCGGTTCCTTGGCAGCCAGCGCGACGACAGTCGAGATACCAGCGCGGGCCCAACGGACCGTCTTTCCGGTCCGCTCTCGCGTAATGCTTCCCGCACAGCGGACACTCGTAATCGAACCCCTCTCCGACCGCGAAGGCGTTATCGTCGGGATCGAGGTAGCTCTCTGTCGTTTGATTTCGAAGGCCCTGCGCACGTGGGGCCTTCGTCTTTGGTCGGCTCATCGTTCATCCGCCTCCTGGATCCGAGCCGAGATGAATCTTTCGACCGAGCTTTCCGGAATGCGACGCCCACGCGGGTACTTGACGAACTCAAGCATGCCTTCGTCGGACCACCGAACGACTTGTCTGTTCGTTGCGTTCAAACGCTCTGCGGCTTCCTCAACCGTCAGTAGCCGTTCGCTCTGGCGGACAATCTCTGTCGCCCGCGACTTCTCTTTCGTGCTCATCTTTGTCTCCAAAGTCGGGCAGGCGAATTTGACTCAAAACCCTTACCTGTACGCCTGCCCTTTCGGACACAGCTTCGGGTTTTGAGTCTCTCCCGACTCTGGAACTTGTCGAAGGTTCCGAACAATGCGCGCCCGGTTTACGTCAACGCGCATTCAGCGTCTACCGCGAGGCCGACAGGGGATGAAACCCCCGACTCCGCACTTCCGTTCGACAACGGACTACGGGATCTATCGGTTCTCACTCGGAGAAAACGAACGCTTAGCCGTAAGATACCGAAACTCGCGACGGAAAGCCCTCGGCCACTCCCCGCCGACCGCTCTCACCGAACCTCGCCGCGAATCACGAACGAGCCACCCGAGCCCGATCCGCCCGAATCGAAGGCCCGACGCGAGGAAAACGGCCACGCTCGGCACCTTCTCTGCCAAAGCGCAGACCCTCCGAAGGGGATAGGCCAGCTGGGCCGCGGATTCCACAGAGAACTGGCGAGAACTGGCGTAAATCAGAAACCCCCGAAAAGTCGCGTCCGGAGGCGTCGTCACTGTTCAACGTACGTTGATCTGCCAGAAGTGCAGTGAGGCGGGTACGGCCCCGACGCAGGAGCGCGGATCAGCCGGACAGTTTCGCCGGAGCGAACCATCCCTCTGCAAGCTCAAGGGAACTCGATACGGAGCGCTGAAGTCGTGACGAGGCGCTGAAGGCAATTCATGAAAAAGAGCTTCGACCGCGACTTAGCTAAAGCCCCCGCGCCAGAATTGAACTCGGCGGGGGTTTCGCGGTTCTAGGTCAACCTCGACCGCCGGAGCAGAGCGGCCGAGGATTCCGCCGGAGGATCAGACGTTGCGGTACTCGACGGTCACGGTTAGTTCCACGGCAGCCGCCGCAGCGGCCGACCCGAGGACGCCAATCGCGTACAAGCCGTCAGCGGGTAGGTTAATTTCCGTTGACGGCGTTGGGGCTGAAATGTTGAGCGCCGCAGGACTAGCGAATGCAACGGTAGAGCCGGAGACAAAGCCGGACGGATCCATATAGAAGTTTGCCGAAATCATCGAGTCAACGCGCTGCATCCCAACCGTAATGGTGACGCCAGGAGCCGTCGTTCCTGTGCAGCACGTAACCCGAAGAAGCATTTTTGTCGTCTTTCCAGGGACGGCAATATCCGCCGCCACCAGGCCGATCTTCTTTACCGGCGTGCTGCCGATTGAAGGAACCGCTATTGCGGTGCCCGCTTCGTCTAAGTAACGATGGGATGACTGTGCCGTGAGGTAGTTGGTAGTCGAGAACAACCTTTTGTAGGCAGCGTTATTCGGGCTCGCGAGGTCGCCGTCTGCGACGGAAGCGTTGATGATCTCAGCGGAGCCAATCGCGTTATCCGCGACCTTGGCATTGGTGACCGCGTTGTCCGCGAGGCGAGCCGTGTCAATCGCGAGGTTGGGAATCTCTGCCTGAGTGATCTTGCCGATGATCCAGGAGGTCCCGGTGTCGAGGTACTCGATGCCCTGGTCAGTCGCGTAGTAGCGGCGACCTTGCTTGCCGGGACTTCCGCCGGTCGAGGTCGGTCGGCTCGCGAACACTCCTTGCGAGTAGGGAACGAGGTTGTCGGCGGCGGTCGCGAGGTCTTGGATGTCGCCGGCAACGTCTACGGCGTCACCGTTGACGGGATAGGGCAGTGCTAGTCGTGATGTTGCTCCGGGCATGATTGCTCCTTGTTCGTTTGGTTAGCTGGCGTCCTCCGGAGTCCATTCCTCCGGCGGATACGTCAGGTCTTGTGGCGGGCGCTTCGATGCGGCCCGCTCGATTCGCGCTTCGTCCGCAGCCGCAATCTCGGCGCGGAGTGCCGCGAGGTTCTTGTCTGCGCGCTCGATCTGCGCGAGCTTCGCCTCGGGGTCCTCCATCGGACTCATCTCGGCGGCCATCTTCGTCATCGCCGCTCCGAGGGCCTTGGTCTGCTGGTTCGATAGTCCGGCCTCCTTCGCCGCGCCTCTGACCTGATCGACCAGCAGCGCGATCCTCGCCTGTTCGAGTTGAAGGTGTTTCTCGGCGACTCCGGCCCGGACGCAAGCCTCCGCGACTCGGGTGGCTCGGTCGCGCTCGGTGTCATACATCGAGAGGAGAACCTTCGCCTGTTCGGTCCCGAGGTCGGAGAGTTCTTGAATCTCTTCAAGCAGCCAAGACACATGCCCGGCGCTCGCCCGGAGAAGCGCAAGCAGGGCTTCGGTCGGCTGCACATCGACCGGCCCGCCGAGTCGGATCATCTCCGCCTTGGCCTGAAGTTTGAGCGCGTGTTTACCCGCTGATGGGGTCGCGCCGCCGTGGTATTTGCAGGTGCCGAATCCCGGGTGGTCTGTGCCTTGTCCGGCAAACGCTCGGCATCGCTCGCCGTTCTTCTTTTTCGCACCGCAGAGCGGGGTCGCGAGCGTGCTTCGTTCTTCACTTGTATGGCCCATTCTCGCCTCCAGCGAGAGTCAGTGGTTAGGGGTCTGTGACTCTCGGCGGCGGGGGAATCTAGCGGGAGCGTCGGTAGTCTCGGGGTTACCCACTACTGGGTATTCCAAAGGAGACATGATGAGCTATTTACCCGATTCCCAAGCGGAATCCAAGCCTTACGAACTCCGGGACCAGTCGGCCGCGCTGACTTCTCGGGGCTGGATTCCGACCGACCGCTGGGACGACCTCGACGGCCTCTCAGCCGAGCACCAGCGGCTAATCGCGCAGCGAAATGAGGTCGGTACGGAGCGAAACCACCTCAAGCGCACGTACGAGGAACAAGACGAAAACCAGCACGAAGAAATGACCTCTGCGATGGCCGAGAATCGGTCGCCGGAGCGGGTCGAAATCACTCCGCCGGAGGAGCGCGAAAAGGCGCTCGCCGAACTCGATCAGATGCACGCGGCCGCAACCGAAGCTCTCGACCGATTCATCGACTCGACTGTCGAAAAGATCGAGGAGCTAACGCCGACGTTGCTTGCTGACCTTGACGGAGATTCGGCCGAAGCCGAGGAGCGCGTGATTGAAGCGAGGAAGGTCCTCGCGGAAGCTGACGCGACGCAGACCCGGATCAACCAGATGCGCGAGTGGGTCAAACGGAACGGCGGAGTTCATGAACGAAACGCCTTCCGGAACATCCCGGCGATGCGCTTCGTCGCTTGGGACGCTTTGAGCGCCCCGTACATCTCTCCGCAGGATGAGATCGCGGCGCAGGAAGCGACCCGACCGAGGCTCGACGCACCGGTACCCGACGATGATTCCGAACTCGACGTATCGGAGGCGAGCGTCCTTGAACTCGCCGAATGGATCAACACGGATGATCCGACGCTTGAGCAGATCGTCTCAGCGGCTTCGAGCGATGCGGCGATTGCGCAGAAGCTTCTGATGGCCGACCAGCACGCGCACTACACCGCGCGTCCGGAGGTCGAAGCGGCCTTGAACGATGTCATCAATGAGGCGGTGGCCTAGTGGGACGGCTCGACGCAGCCCAAACGACCGAGATGCAGTCGCTGATCGGGAACGCGATCCGTGATCGCAAGATCAAGCGGCTCGACGGTCCGAGATACGAAGCGATGTACCACGACAACGCGGCGATGGTCCGGCAACTCCTCGCAGGTCCGGTCGAGGCGGGCGGGCTGATGGCCGGTTTGATCCCCGAGGAGCCGGTCAACAACTCCGAGTATCCGAAGGAATGGATCAGCAAAGCGAGCAACACACCGACCGGCGGAGTCGTATTCGAGGAGGAGACTCCGGGGCTCGCGGTCACGCAGGCGCAGCCGACCGTCGCCGACTCGCAGTACCCGAAGGAATGGACAGGCAACGCAGGGTCGATCCCGAACGTCCCGCCTCCCGGCGGCGGCCACGTCACCCGAGAGGAGATCACCTAATGGACACTCTTGAAATCGCTTCGTGGACTCGGCTGTATCGGCTCCTCGCCGACCGGCCCGAGTTCCGACGCGCCGACCTCGGGGAGCGGATCGACGCGACCAGTGACGAGGAGGTCCCTCTAGGCGCTCTCGACCGCGTTCTGATCGAGCGGTCCTCGGAGCTAGATCGACTCTGCGGGTACGCCGTAGGGAAGATCGCTCGCGGCGGGAAGGCAGTTGAGATCCTCGACGTTCTAGGAACGCTCGACCCTGCCCGAATCGTCGCGATGTACTACGCGTTGCCGAAGGACCGGCGGCGGATCGTTGAGAAGGACCCGGCGTGGTGCTTCCACGTCGCCAACGCTCCCGACGGGGTTGAGGAGGTCGAGTTTCGCCTTGACGAGTTCGACCTGAAGGATGACGGCCCGATCCCGCCGGAGCTAGAGAACTTCCGGCGCGAACGGCGGCGGTACAAAGCAGGGCTCCCCCACGACCTCTCTCCGGCAGAAATGGAGTTGGTCGATGGAACCGTTTGAGACGGCGGACCGCGCCGACCGCCTTGGCGCGTCGATGAGTTTGCTCGGGATCGTTTACGAGCATCCTCGCGACGCGCTCCGGCGGTTGGAGGCGGAACCATTCCTTACGGAGGACGAATGGAGCGCGTGGCGGCGGACTGACGACCGCGATATCGAACTCGCGAGCGCGTGCCTGAACGCAGAGTTCGAACTTCGAAACCGTCAGTGGGACGCGCTTGAACGTCTAGGTGCGGCCTTCGCGACGGGAGACGCGGCGACGATGCCCGAGGCGGAAGCGAGGAAGGCGCTCGCGGCCGTGATCGAACTCGGATGGGCTCTCGCTCCGCCGGAGGAATAGCCGGTGCCGGGGCAGCGTCGAGTAGCGGAACCCGGCGAGCCGACATGTCCTGCCTACGGATGCGAGAGGCCCGCCGGTTTCGCGACGGCGCATGAAGGCTCGGGCCATTGCCGGCGTCACGGCGGAGAGGTCCCCGGAGCCGGACCCTTCGCGCACGTGCGATCGGTACTTGACTCGGCGCGAGCGGAAGGCGTTGAGTTCGACCTTGCTTGGAAGATCGCGCTTGGGTCGCTCGCGACTGACGACCGGGCGAAGGTTGAGCCGAGCCTCGACCGCTGGCGGATCGCGTTTCGGACCCCGCTACGGACCCCGGACCCCGGGTCTGGCGCGGTATCTAACGGTTAGATACGGGGATTGGATTCCGGCGGCGATCCCGCGCCTAGAGCGGGATTCCCAGACGTAGAGCGGGTTCGGCAGGAAGCCCCAGCGCCTTCTCATAACCCGAAGGTCGCAGGTTCGAATCCTGCCCCCGCTATATGTGAAAACGCCCTCTGTTGAGGGCGTTTTTTCGTTGCGGAGCTTCAGCGGGATGGGCGTTCCACGGTCTGACGTCCGACCAGTGAAATTCGGTTTCGCCCTGCACCATGCACGAAATCGCTCTAGACTGAGGGCGCTCTTTCGCCTGACTCCGGTGGTCCCCACTGCCATGAGGGCATTGAGTTCTCGGTCTAATCGCCAGTCAACGGCTGGTTTCGGCAATTCGATTTTGGAGGTAGGCGCATGCAGCGTCAGTTCTTCCCACATCTTTTTAGAGCTTTCACCATCGTTGGCGCTCTCGCGGTGCTTGCGCTTGCTTTGCCGGGGGCCGCGGCGGCAGCCCCAGCCGTCACCATCACCTCGGCTCCAAACGAGCTCGGCAATGACACGACGCCAACTTTCGCGTTCACGGTCGGTTCCTTCGGCAGTACTGCGGTAGGCGGCTCGGAATGTTCGATGGATTCAACAACGGTTTACTCCGCCTGCTCATCGCCCAAGACGTGGTCCTCGTTGGCCCCCGGTCTGCACATCTTTCGGGTGCGAACCTGGGAGTGCAGCCTCATCAACATCTTGTGCCCGAACACCACTTCACCGTCGCACGGAACTCCCGACAGTTGGTTCTTCACGATCGACACCGTCGCTCCGGATACGACCATCACCGGTGGCCCGCCAGCCGGCTCAACGACTGCGGCAACCGATGCCACCTTCACTTACTCGGGCGCTGGCACCGGGCTATACCCCGGTGTCTACCAATGCAAGCTCGACGACGCGCTGTTCTTTTCAAGTTGCCCTGTTGCCGGCAGGTCCTATTCGGGACTACCGGACGGTTTGCACACGTTTCAGGTCCGCGCGATTGACTTCGCGGGCAATGTAGATGCGACACCGGCGTCTCGGAACTTCACGGTGGATACCACTGGACCCACTACGACGATCACCGGCGGACCGATCGAGGGATCGACCGTAACGACGACCGGTACCGCGTTCACCTTCGAATCCGAAGCGGGCGCGACCTTCACGTGCAAGGCCGACGGAGGCGCCGCCGGACCTTGCACTTCTCCAAAAGTATTGGACGGACTCGCCGGTGGCGTTCACACATTCGCCGTCACGGCTACCGACACGCTTGGAAGCGCCGGACCGCCTGCGACTCGCAACTTCACCGTCGCCGTTCCAGCCCCCGTGACGATTCCGGTCGTGACCCCTGTGACGACGGCGGTCAAGCCACCTGGTCCATGCGGCGCAAAGACCGGCCGCTCTTTGCGCCGTTGTCTCGCGACTCAAAAGTGCAAGCGAAAGTACAAGGGCACACTTAGCGCCAAGAAGAAGAAAGCGCGCGCGAAGTGTTTGGCCAAAGCTAAGAAGAAGAGGTAGCGGCCGCCGGCAACCCCGGCAGCTTGTGCATGGCCATTCATACGTTGCGGAAGTGCGAGTCCTCGGAGACATAGACCCGCAAGCTGGCTGGGTCATCGATTTCGCGGAGATCTGGTCAGTCCTTCGCGCAAAAATCCGTGAGCGGCTCACCGCGAACGATGACGGCCGAATAATCCTGCGGGTTGCGAGTGCAGCGACCACTCCCTTGAACGATGCGGGTGCGAACCCGTTCGGCAAGAACTCGATGGGCGCGGAGGCGATCAAACAGGAATCGCTCCTGTAAGTGCATTGCCGACGGCAGCCCTGACAGCACAATCAGCCGGCAGCTCTCGTCCGGCAGATCGATCCCGTCGTAGCGATTGGCGAGGAGCAGCACCGCACTCTCCTCGGACACGAACGCTTCGGAGCCATCTTCCATGTCCGTAGCCGTGACTCGTTGAACTCCGTCCGGAACACAACGGCTTGCGATTTGGTTGATTTCGGTCCTCGAAGGCGAGATGATCAGGGCGCGCTTTGCACGCTCGATTGCGAACTTCGTCAATGCATCAGCCTCGGGAGTTGAAAGCGACACGTCGGGAAAAACGAAGAACCTACGACCTGCGCCATGGTCGTCCCATCCGGCCGGGACCTGGAGGCGCGGCCGATCGATCACGCGTTTCTGACGTTTTGCGTCGACGCTTTCTGGCCGTCGGTGTTTCAGCCATTGCGCGAACTCGTGGCGGCGCCGACGCTGGACCTGACTATTTACTATCGCGCCGAGCTGCCGCCCGAGGGGCTGGTCGACCAGCCC
>JBASTN010000072.1:0-10273 GCA_049274915.1 Solirubrobacterales bacterium | reverse complement strand
GGAGAGAGAGGGATTCGAACCCTCGAGACGGTGTTAAACCGCCTACACGCTTTCCAAGCGTGCGCGTTCAGCCAGCTCCGCCACCTCTCCAGCAAGTGACGAGATTAGTCGGGCGGCGCAGCGATCGATGGGCGTACGCTGTCGAGGATCACTCGTGAAAGGGCAGACGATGAGCGAACGAGACGACTATCCCGCCGGAGTGCCGTGTCGGGTTGACGCGCTTCAGCCCGATGTCGAGGTGGCGAAGGATTTCTACACGGCCGTGTTCGGCTGGGACTACGAAGGGCCCGGCGAGGAGCGCGGCGCGACTTAGCGCGCGAACCGTCGCTTTATGACAGAACGACCGATTCGACCCGCTCACCGGAGCGGCGGACGACGCAACCGCTGGTTGCTCGGCGTCGGCTTGATTGCGCTCGCGCTCATTTCGCTCGGGCTGTTCCTCAACTCGCGCGGCGGGATCGATAGTCCCGGCGAGTGGCTGGTCGACAATTACGGCAACGACCGCAAGCGAATCGAGATTGCCAGCGATGCCGTCGGTAAGACGCTGCCGGTCGAGGTGCTGCTGCCAAAGGGACACAAGAAATCCGACGGCCGGCCGTTGTTGGTGTTCCTCCATGGCCGCGGCACACCACCAGACAGGCTCAGCAGCAGCGCGATGCTCAAGGCGCTGGCCGACGCTGGGTCAGACGCACCGATCGTCGCATTGCCGTATGGCGACGAGGCGTCGTATTGGCACGATCGCGCCGACGGTGACTGGGCCCGCTACGTGAACGACGAGGTGATCCCGCAGGTGAGCAAGAAGTTCGGTGCCGATGACAAACGCCTCGCGATCGGAGGGATTTCGATGGGCGGGTTCGGCGCGTTCAACCTCGCGCGCCTTAATCCGGGCAAGTTCTGTGCCGTCGGCGGGCACTCGCCTGCGTTGTGGCTGTCCGCCGGCGAAACCGCTGAAGGGGCATTCGACAACGCGGAGGACTTCGCCGACAACGACGTGGTCGCGATCGCACGCAATCAGCCGCTGCCGTTCGGATCGGCACGTCTATGGCTGGATTACGGCGACGAGGATCCGTTTGGAGCTGGCGATCGGGCGATGACTGCGGCACTCACTCAGTCGGGTGCCGACTTCACCGCCAAGACGTGGCCCGGCGAGCACGAGACCGCATACTGGGACGCCCACTTCGGCGACTACATGCGCTTCTACACGAAGGCACTGTCGGACTGCGACGGCTGACAATCGCAAGACGAGCCCCCCGTCCACAGACGAGGTCAAGCTCGCGGATTACCCCGTCGATGGTAGGAATGGCGCGCCGTTTCCCATCTTCGAGAGTTATTCCCCCATGCTTTCCAAGTTTCGTCGTCCCTCGCCAGCGATGGTCGTCGCGAGCATTGCTGTGTTTATCGCTCTCGCCGGAACCAGCACCGCAGCTGGTCTCAATCATGCGCTGTGGGCAAACCGGGCGGGTACCTCGAACAAAGTTGATGGCCTATCGGCCAGTCGTACCGCCAAGCCGGGCAGATTGCTGGCGCTCGACAAGGACGGCAAGTTTCCGAGTTCCGTGATCCCGGGTAGCGCCAAGGGCGACCCTGGCGCTCAGGGCAGTCAAGGTGACAAGGGCGCGAAAGGTGCGAAGGGCGATCAAGGAGCCACCGGCGCACAGGGTTCAACCGGTCCCACAGGCGCCCCTGGCATTTCGACCCTGATCTCAACCTCGGGCTCGACATCGTTTACCACCGGCACCGGTTTTCTCGAGGAGAACCAGCAGTTCTTTTCCGCGAATGGCGGCGGCGAAGTCTCAGCGAATCTCAACGACGTCGTTCAGGCCGCGCCCGGCGACGTGACGGTCACAAGACTCAAAACCCGGGCTCGCTTCAACTCTGGCGTCACGTTCACCGGGCCCTCCGCGATAGTCGTCCGCCTCTACGTACTGAGCAATCCGTTTGACCCCATCGACTATGGATCGGATGGATACGAGGATGCATGCGTCAAGGAGTACTCCGGTCAGCCGCCCGCGGTCGCAGGGGATACTTTTGAATGCGACGTAACGGCCGCCCAGGACGTGACGAGCGCCAACGGACTTGCGATGGCAGTGATGTTCTACAGCGGTGGCAACGCCACTCCGGTTCAGCTGACCGTCACGACCGCGCTCACCCTCGAGTAGGGACCTCCGGGCACTTAGCGAAGTCGCGACATCGTGCCGCTCCACGGCAAGGAGCGGTCAACGATTTGAAATGCCGGATGGCGGCGTCTACACGGTCAACGTGCCAGCCGCTGAAACCGGCGGCGACTTTGTCGAGATGGAGTTCGAGCTCCCGGCGAAGTGCGTTCCGCCACCCCCACATATCCATTCGCAGCAGGTCGAGGAGTACGAGCTACTCGACGGCGATTTCGACGTGACGAACATCACGTTCTGATGCACATCCCGGGTTTGGGCGTCGGGAACGCTGTCGGCCCAGAGCTGTGCCAGACCACTCTGCGTTGCGAGCGCATCGCTCGCTTCTTAGCCCTCGGAACGCTTCAGAACTGAAAACTTCGCTCCGAATTCGCTGTCAAGGCTTTTTGCTGGGGGGGGGGGGGTACCTAAATGACAGTTCCCCAGTAATCCCCCGAATGAGTCTGCCCACCCTACAAAGAACTTGCTAAAACGAGATCAGCGATCGTAACTGCACGCGTTATCCCAGCACTCGCCCAACGCCATCGAGACCAAGACCCACAGAATCAAATACAGGACACCGACCGCCGAGGCGCCGCTCAAGAAAACGGCCCAGGCGGGCCATTTCGCTGTCTGTCTCCAAGTGTGGAGTTGCGTCGCGATGATCGCGAGTACCGTCAGGGCAAGTACGGCACATATGCCGTAGAAATCTCGCCGATCGCGATCGATGACATCGTCCACGACCATGGCTCCGATCATCCACAGCATGATTAGAGAGGCCAGATTGCTGAGGATCACCACCGCGCGCAAGGTCCAGCGTGTGGACTTGCTGCGATTGCGGTAGCGATCACCACCGACGGGCGTTACGACACTGTCCAAATCGCGGTTCACAAAACGGAGAGGGAGGGATTCGAACCCTCGGACGAACTTACGCCCGTCAACAGTTTTCGAGACTGCCCCGTTCAACCGCTCCGGCACCTCTCCGAGAGGGAAGCCTACAAAGCAGAATTCGGGCACCTGCGAAACGACCGTTGGCACAGGCCAGGCGGGTCAGCGCCGCGCGGCAAAAAACTCGCGCAGGATGTCGCCGCACTGATCTGCCAGCAAGCCACCATCCACGACCGGCCGGTGATTGAAGCGAGGCTCGCCGGTGACGTCGAGCACGCTGCCGCAGGCGCCGGCCTTCGGGTCGGTCGCGCCAAAGACGACACGACCGACGCGAGCCAGTACGAGCGCACCGGCGCACATCGAACACGGTTCGAGCGTCACGTACAACGTCGCGTCGAGCACCCGCCACGAGCCAAGGTGTTCCGCAGCACGCTGCAGCGCAAGAACTTCGGCGTGAGCGGTCGGATCTTGGCGGAGTTCGCGCTCGTTGCGGCCGCGAGCGATCAGCTCACCGCCGTGCGTGACGACGGCGCCGATCGGGACGTCATCGTGTTCGAGTGCCAGCGCGGCCTCGTCGAGCGCGAGCCGCATCATCATCTCGTCCTCGATCGACCATTCAAGTGATTGGCTGTCCTCAGGGGTCATCGCGCAAAACCTAGACCAGATACGCGCAAGTAGACGATCACGACCAGCCTTCAGCGACTTATTGACCTGTACCGTGTTCTCACTACAGATCCCGCGTCGCGCATGAGGCGCTTCGACAGGCATCCCGAGCCACGGCATCCTTAGTCAACCAGAACATTGAATTTCACCCATCGCCTCCGTCGCCGGCCGCTCGCCGCCTCGATTACCGCTGTCGCGGTTGGACTCGCCGTCGCGGTTGGACTCGCCGTCGCTGCCCCCGGCGCGAGTGCCGCCGGCCGACCTTTCGATGCGCGCGGCGCTCACGAATCAGACAGCCTGATCGTGGTGTTCGATCGCGACACGCCGGCTGCTTCAGGTGCGGCCGCGATCGCATCGGCCGGAGTGAGCAGTGCCGAGGCAAGCGGTCCGCGCAGCGCGGTCGTCAAACCGCGCGAGGGCGAATCGTTGAAGGCCGCCGCGAAGCGCCTGTCGGCGAGGCCCGGCGTCAGTTACGTCAAGCCGAATTACACCGCACGCATTAGTGATGCGTTTATCCCGAACGATCCCGGCAAGGGCGCGCTCGGCGACTGGTCGAAGATTCAGTGGAACTTCTCCGCAGAGACGGGTGTCAACGCCTTACCGGCATGGAGTCGCCTGCGCGATCTCGGTATGGACGGGGGCCGCGGCACGATCGTCGCGGTGATCGATACGGGCGTCGCCTACGAGTCGATCGGTCCCTTCCGCCAATCGCCTGATCTAGCCAACGCGAGCATCCAAAGTTCTTACGACTTCATCGACCGCGACAAGCACGCGAACGATCGCAACGGCCACGGCACTCACGTCGCCTCGACGATCGTGCAGGACACCAACAACGGAATCGGCGTGGCAGGTCTCGCCTACGGCGCGACACTGATGCCAATCCGCGCGCTCGACGGTGCCGGGCTTGGCGACGAGGCAACCGTCGCCCGCGCGATCCGTTACGCGGCCAAAAAACGTGCCGACATCATCAACCTCTCCGTCGAGTTCGACGTGCGGCTCAACGGCCGCGACCTGCCGACGATCGTTTCGGCGATGCGTTACGCACGGAAGAAGGGCTCACTGGTCGTTGCCGCCGCCGGCAACCAGGCGGCCCGTCAGGTTGCGTACCCCGCCCGCAGTCCTTACGCCCTTGCAGTCGGCGCAACCACGATCCACAAGTGTCTCGCCGACTATTCCGACGTCGGCAGCGGGCTCGACCTAGTCGCGCCGGGCGGCGGTGCCGACTCAGGTGTCGTTGATCTGCGCCGCGACAGCACCGACCGTGTCAACTGCAGTTTCGGTGGACAGGCCGCGCCGGTTTACCAAATGACCTTCGGCCGCAGCCTGCGGCGTTTCGGCCTACCCGGCGGGTACCAGGGCACTTCGATGGCAACTCCACACGTTTCGGCGACGGCTGCGCTAATCATCGCCAGCGGCATCATCGGGCCCAATCCGACACCGGCCGCCTTGCACGAACACATGGCGGCGACTGCACAGGATCTCGGTTACCCGGGCTTCGACACTCGCTACGGCTGGGGTCTCGTCGACGCTGGTCGGGCGGTTACGCCAGTTGCGCCTGCCCCGCCGCCGACTGCACCCACGCCGTAACGCGCACCGACGCCGTAGCCGCTTTCCGGCGACCTAGGTCGTACGGACGATCAGCACCGAGCAGGGCGCGTGGTGCGAAATCTTGTTCGGGACGCTGCCCAGCAGGAAGCGTCGTGCACCGGCCATGCCTTTGTTGCCAACGACGATCAGATCGCCGTGTTCTTCTTCGGCGACGTCGAGGATCGCGTCGGCCGGGTTGCCCTGGCGCGCGGTCGTTCGCACCTTCACGCCACGTTCGAGCATCGGGGCCGCGATCTGCGAGAGCATCGCGTCGACGTCTTCACGCTCGTTGATCGCCCACTCGACATCGGCCGGAGCCTCAACGCGCTCTTCCTTCAGGCGACCCTCGGGTACCGGATCGAACGCACTGACGATCACCAGTTCGCCGTCGAGCTTCTCAGCCAGTTGACCGGCCTGCACGACGGCCTGTGCCGCGGTGTCTGAACCGTCTGTGCCGACAATGATGGTCTTGATCAACTTCATTCCCCTCGCGCGATCGCTGTGCGGTCGAATACTTGAAGGATCATACGGCAGGCCGAGGGCGGTGCGGGGGAATCGCCATCAAGAGTTGCAGCGGCTTGCTCGCCGGCCGCGTAGGATTCCGCCGATGCCGCGAAGCTGGATGATCATGCAGATGCTGGTGATGGTGCTCGTGCTTACGAGCGTGATCATCGCCGCGATCAAGCTCTGGGCCTAACTGCATAAGGGTTGATCACACAAAAAAGGCCGCGCCCCCGAAACGGAGACACGGCCTTTGAAGCAATGCTTTACAGCTGACTGCGCGGCTGACTACTGCGCGGCTGACTACTGCGCGGCTGACTACTTGCTTACGGTCAGCGTGGTCTCGTAGCCGTCTGCACGATTCTTCTTGTACGAGTCGTAAATCGTGTATTTCCCGGGCTTAAGGTCGACCGTCAGGCTTGTGCTGCGACCGGCTTTGACCGGAGCGCCGTCGACGTTCTTGTAGACACCGCCGTCGATACCGACGCCGTGTTGACCCTTGGCGTCATCCGGAACCGAAACGGTGATCTTGACCGTGCCGGGCTTACCCGTGACCTCTGTCTTGCTGAACGATGACTTTGACTCGTTGACACCAAGCTGAATGTCAGACGAAATCTTGACGTTTGCAGTGGCGCCTGAAGCACCCTTGCCGTCGTCGTCGTCTCCACAACCGGTCAGCATCCCGAGCGCCATGAGCGCCGCGACCAGACCAATGAGACGTGAATTGATTACCACTTACTTACCTCCCCGATGCAAGGACAAAATCGCTGCGCCGAAGATTACTTGCAGGAAGAGGCTTCTCTCGCTCGCGTAACAGATCCGCAATCTTGTGAACAATCGGTGATCGACCTCACGCGCGCTCTCAAGCCGCTGTAATGTGGCGCTCAATGAACGACTTGACGGCGATTGAACAGCGGATCCTCGGCTGCCTTCTCGAGAAGCAGCGCACGACTCCGGACACCTATCCGTTGACCCTGAACGCGTTGCGGTTGGCCTGCAACCAGTCGACGAATCGTGATCCGGTCGTCGACTATGGCGAGTCGGAGATCCAGGACGCGCTGCAACTGCTGCACCGTCGCGAACTGACACGCGTCGCCAGTGGCCACGGCAGTCGTTCGTCGAAATACCGCCATCTCGTCGACGAGACACTCGCCGTCGACGAGTTCGAGCGCGCCCTGATCTGCGTCTTGTTGTTGCGTGGGGAGCAGACGCCTGGCGAACTCAAACAGCGCACCGAACGGCTGGCCGATTTCGCCGATCTCGCCTCCGTCGATCAAACGCTTGACGCGTTGGTCGAACGCGGCCTGGTGCAACGGCTCGAGCGCAGGCCCGGCGAAAAGCAGTTGCGCTACCGCCACTTGCTCGGTGACACATCGGCCGGTGGGGCACCCAGTCTTGCATCTGTTGCGCCGCCGGAAGAAGATCAGGAGCACCTTCCGCAGATTGATCGCAGCGCGATCGACCGGATCACGGCTCCGACGAACAATGGATTTGCCGCAGAGATCGATGACCTGCGGGCGGCCGTCGAGTCGCTCAGCAAAGAGGTCGCTCGCCTGCGTGATCGCGTCGACCAGCGCGACGACGATCAAGTGTGACCCGATCAAGCGTGACGCCGATCACCTCACACTGAACTGCGTTCTATATAACATCTAATCATGTAACCGTCGTCCGGCTGCTCCGGGATCGTTGCGGCAGGCTGGACGTGGTTCAATCAGGGCAATCTTCCAACCCCAGCCCGGCAGCGCGCGCGAGTTCCGCGAGCCCACATCAGGAGGCAACATTCAGTGACTTCGGCCAGCAGTGACGGACATCAGTCCGACAGCCCCGTGCTCTCACTCAACGGCAGCGCCGATCTGCGCGGCGGCGACCGCCACTCGCACATTGCGATCGTCGGCACGGGCTTCTCCGGGATCGGCGCGGCGATTCGATTTCGCAAGCAAGGTCGCGACGACTTCGTCGTGTTCGAGAAGGCAAATGACGTCGGCGGAACCTGGCGCGACAACACCTACCCAGGGATCGCCTGCGACGTGCCGTCGAACCTCTATTCATTCTCGTTCGCGCTGAACCCGAGCTGGAGCCGCAGTTACTCGCCCGGCGCCGAGATCTGGAATTACCTGCGTAAGACCGCGAAGAAGGCCGGCATTCTCCCGTTTATCCGCTTCAACACCGAAGTGACCGAGGCGCGCTGGAACGACGACGCGCAGATCTGGCACCTGCAGACCAGCCGGGGCGAGCACACCGCCGACATCGTCATCGGCGCCTTGGGGCCGCTGTCAGAACCGCAAATTCCTGCGCTTCCGGGTATCGAGAACTTCAAGGGCAAGATGTTCCACTCGGCGCAATGGGACCACGACTACGACCTCGACGGCAAGCGAGTTGCCGTCGTCGGCACGGGTGCGAGCGCGATTCAGTTCGTGCCGCAGATCGCCAAGCGCGTAAAGCAGCTTCACCTCTATCAGCGCACGGCACCGTGGGTGATGCCGCGCTCCGAGCGAAAGATCACGAAGCTCGAACACGTCCTCTTCAGGCTCTTTCCGCCGGCGCAGAAGGCCGTGCGTGGCGGCGTCTACGCGATGCTCGAGATCCGCGTGGTCGGCTTCATCAAGTACCCGCGGACTATGAAACTGGTCGAGCAGATTGCGCGAACGCACCTCAAGCGCCAGGTGCCCGAGCGCGAACTGCGCGAGCAGGTCACCCCGGACTACTCGATCGGTTGCAAGCGCGTCCTGCTGGCCAACAACTACTACCCGGCGCTGCGCAAGCCCAACGTCGAAGTGATCACGCACGGCGTGACCGAAGTTCGCGAAGGTTCGATCGTCGGTGACGACGGGGTCGAGCGCGAGGTCGACGCGATCATCTGGGGTACCGGCTTCCATGTCACGCGCAACCCCGCGTGGGATCACATCATCGGACGCGAGGGGCACTCTCTCAACGAGGCATGGAAAGATGGGATGGAGGCGTACGTCGGATCGTCGGTCGCCGGTTTCCCGAACCTCTTCTTGATCGTTGGTCCGAACACAGGGCTCGGGCACTCGTCGATGGTCTACATGATCGAGTCGAACATCGACTACATCGAGCGCGTCGTCGAGTTCATCGATAAGACCGGAGCTGCGTCGGTCGACGTCAAGCAGCAGACGATGCATGACTACTCACGCCAGATCCAAGACGAAGCGTCGAAGGACACGATCTGGACGACCGGCGGATGCGCGAGCTGGTACCTCGATCACCGCGGACGCAACACCACACTGTGGCCCGACTTCACCTTTCGCTTCCGCCGAGTCTGCCGCGAGTTCGATCCGCTGACGCTCAACGTGCGCGACC
Organism: Solirubrobacterales bacterium; assembly: GCA_049274915.1. GTDB lineage: Bacteria > Actinomycetota > Thermoleophilia > Solirubrobacterales > JACPNS01 > JACPNS01. Next base: position 1,163 of record JBASTN010000072.1, on the reverse strand, counting down.
GTAGCGGCGGCGCGATGCTGCCGCAGGCGGCGCCGGCGCAGGCGGCGCAGGCGCGACAAAGCGCACCGGCTACCGCCTAGCGGCTATCGCTCAGCCTGCGAGGGGCGCCGCTACTGGTCGAGCTTGCTCGGCCGACGACTCGTCGGCAACGGAATGCGGTTGGGCAGCCGGTGAGTGGTCTTCTGCCGCTATCGCGTGGCCACTTGAATGATCGAATGAGTGTCGGGAAGGGAGGTCGCGACGGATACGAACGAACGATCGTTCGGAATGATGACCACCATACATAAAACACGAACGTTCGTGCGGAGTTATAGTTAGAACAATGAGCGCGCCGACAAAAACCACATCTCGTCCCACCGCTGAAGGAATCGGCACCCGCGAGCGGATCCTCGCCCACGCGGTGCAGATCGCTTCGAATGAAGGTTTGGAGGCGCTGACGATTGGACGTCTTGCCACCGAGCTCGGAATGAGTAAGAGCGGGTTGTTCGGCCACTTCGGCTCCAAGGAGGAGCTGCAGCTGGCGACGATCGGCGCCGCCGCAGATATCTACAAGCGCACGATCATCATGCCGGCGTTCAAAGTTCCCGCCGGCACTGAGCGACTGCGAGCACTGGCGCTCGGCTTCATCAGCTATCTCGAAGAGTCGGTCTTCGAGGGCGGCTGCTTCTGGTCGTCGGTCTCGGCCGAGTTCGACAACCGGCCCGGAGCCGTTCGCGACAAAATTGATGCGAACGTCGGGGATTGGGTGTCGGTACTTCAGGTCGAGGCGAAGAAGGCCGGGTTTAAAGATCCCGATCAAACGGCCTTCGAGCTTCACGCGATCGGCCAGGGAGCAAACATGCAGTACCAGCTGTTTCGCAATCCAGCCGTGTACGACCGCGCTCGTCAGACGATCTCGCGCATCCTCGCGAACTGACGCTGCAGTCAGCCCAGACGCGGGTATTGCGCACTAGTACGCAGCCTTAAGACCGACTTCTGCGCGAACACCCAGTACTGCCCTCGACCGTTCGTTGGTCTTTGCGGGTCAATCGCCGTGCGCTCTTGCGCGGCGCATCGCGCTCCCCTAAACAAATGCTGGCCGGGATGGCCGATTCAAGGGATGGCGAAGGCGGCGAGAAGCTCGCGCCGACGCCGAAAGAAAGGCTCAAAACAGCATGGATGCA
>JBASTN010000071.1:0-10303 GCA_049274915.1 Solirubrobacterales bacterium | reverse complement strand
GGTTTGACGCGATTCCAATGCGGAGGAGAAGGCAATGGCAGGTCGCACGGTAGTTATCAGTGGCGCCGGTGGGTTCATCGGCTCGAAGATCACCGAGGCGCTCAAGACGCGCGGAGACACGGTCGTCGCCCTGACCCGTGGCGAGGGCGGTGACGGCAGCATTCACGGCAGCATTCACGGCAGCATTCACTGGGACCCTTCGATCGGCGATCTCGCTCCTCAGCAGCTCGAAGGCGCCGATGCCGTGGTGCACCTCGCTGGTGAGTCGATCGCTGGCCTGTGGACTGCCGGCAAGAAGCGAGCGATCGTCGACAGTCGCCGCCAGGGCACCGAGCTGCTGACGTCGACGATCGCCTCGCTCGAGCGCCCGCCGGTCGTTTTTGTCAGTTCAGGCGCGATCGGTATCTACGGCAGTCGCGGCGACGAGGTTCTGACCGAGGAAAGTGGCAAGGGTGACGGTTTCCTCGCCGACGTGGTCGACATTTGGGAAAACTCGGCCCGATCTGCTCGAGATGCCGGGATTCGCACGGTCAACCTGCGTGTCGGTCTGGTGCTCGGGAAGGACGGCGGGATGCTGGGCCCGATGCGCCCGCTGTTCAAGCTCGGCGCCGGCGGCAAGCTGGGCGGTGGCGATCAATGGTGGAGCTGGGTGACCGTGGACGATGTGGTCAGAGCATTTCTCTTTGCGATCGATAACGACACGCTTGATGGCGCCTACAACGTCGCCGCGCCGCATCCTGTGACTAACGCCGAGTTCACGAAGGCCTTTGCGGCCGCCGTGCATCGCCCGGCGCTGCTTCCGGCGCCGCGCTTTGCGCTGAAACTGGCAATGCGTGACATGGCAGACGAGATGCTGTTGGCCAGTCAGCGAGTCGATTCGTCGAAGCTGCGGGCTGCCGGGTTCGTGTTTGAGGACGACGATCTGGCCCAGGCGCTGGCCGGCAACGTGTAACGCTTGCTGTCGGACATAGCGATCGTTTGGACGGCGGTCCGCTTCAACTGCGGGACGGGCGACCGGCCGTGTACGCTGGACCCAGTTTTGCCGGACCCCTCACTCGTCAGATTCCGCAGGATCGTTGAATCAGCATGCGAGGCGCTCGAAGCGCGTCGCGAGGAGATCAACGACCTCAATGTCTTCCCGGTCGCCGACGGCGATACGGGTGACAACATGGCGCGCACTCTGCGTGCGGTGCTCGACGCGCTTGACGACATGACCGCGGACGGCCGCAAGATCGACGAGATCGGCCGCGACGAGATCGTCCAGGCGGTCGGACGCGCGGCTCTGCTCGGCGCTCGCGGCAACAGCGGAGTGATTCTCTCGCAGATCGTCCGTGGTCTAACCGAAGAGTTGGCCTCTCGTCCCGGTCAGCGAATCGACCCCGCACTGCTCGCCAGTGCACTCGGCTGCGCCGCCGACGCTGCGTACGAATCGGTTCGCGATCCGCAAGAGGGAACGATGTTGACGGTGATTCGCGAGATCGCGCACCGTGTCTCGCAGCTCGTCGCACACGTCGAAACGCCGACGCTGCCGCTGCAGGTCGACGATCAGACCCAAGATGCCGCGCTCGCGCAGATGATGATCGGCGCGGTCGCGATCGGGGAAGAGTCGGTCGAACGTAGTCCCGACCTGTTGCCGATGCTCAAAGAATCCGGCGTCGTCGATTCAGGCGGCTACGGGCTGGTCGTGATCATGTCCGGAATCCTCGCTGCGCTTTCCGACGACCAGTCGGTCATTGAACGGGTCAAACATCACGACGCTCCGAAGGCGAGTCACGACGGGCATCACGAGTCCAGCCTCTATCGCTTCTGCACGAACTTTGCCGTCACGGGCACTGAACTTGATCCGGCCCACTTTCGCGATGACCTTGAGCGCATGGGCGACTCGGTCTTGGTTGTAGGTGACGCCGCGACGCTGCGGGTGCACATTCACACCGACCAGCCTGACGACGCGATGTCGGTCTTCACCGAGTTCGGTGACGTCATCGACATTGAGATTGAAGACATGAACGAGATGACCGCCGCGCGCGACGCCCGTCTCGCCGCCAACGGCGCACGGGTTGTCAGCGCACCGGAGACGCCGACCGGCCAGTGCGGCATCGTCGCCGTCGTCAGCTCCGACGGGATCGCCTCACTGTTTCGCGATCTCGGTGCAACGATCGTCGACGGCGGAGACACGCTCAATCCCAGCACCGAAGAGTTGCTTGCCGCAATCGACGCCGCTCCCGAGGCCGAAGTTGTCGTACTGCCAAATTCGAGCAACGTGATCCTTGCCGCCGAGCACGCCGCCGAGCTGGCCACTAAGACCGCTGCCGTGGTCCCCACGACCAGCCAGCAGGCCGGGCTGTCGGCCGCGGTCACGCTTAATCCGGCGGCCGGAGCGATTGACAACGCCGCCTCGATCTCCGGCGCGCTGGAGGCGATCCGCGCAGGTGGCGTCGCACCTGCTGCGCGCGACGACGCCGACGGACGCTTCCTCAAAGGCGAGGCAGTCGGATTCGTCGATGAAGACCTAATCGCCTGGGGCGAGCCGGAGGCGACTCTGCGCCAAGTACTCGAACGCCTCGGCAGCCACGCCGAGCTAATGACGTGCATAAGCGGCGCGCAGGCGCCTCTAACGATTGATCAGGTTCGGTCGCTGGCGCCGCCCGAGGCGGAGTTAGAGTTGCTCGATGGAGGGCAGCCGAACTGGTGGTGGTTGATCTCGGCGGAGTGACCTCCGGCGATCAGCACCCAGGAGTGGTCTCCGGCAAATGCCGAGCACTCGGTGGAGCTCTGCTGACCCCTGAAGAATTGTCTCGTGCGCCGGTTCGTTATCCGCGACCCGAGCGACTGCTTGAGCCGATCGACGCGACTGAGCGAGTTCGCGAGGCAGCGGCCGGCAATCTCGCGATCGAGAACGTCGGTGACTTGATCGAGCACGTTCCCGCCGGCCACGAATTCCGTTCCGCCAAGGCACTCTCGCAGCTGCGTTCGGGCGACGAGGCGACTGTTGAAGTAGACCTCGTCTCAATCGTGGTGCGGCCTACTCGTCGACGCAACTTCCGCATCGTCGAGGCGGTGATCCGCGACGGATCCGGCACCGCCAAGGCCGTCTGGTTTAACCAGGCGTATCTCGCAAAGCAACTTGAAACAGGCACGCACTTACGACTCTACGGGCAGGTTAAGCGCGGCGCGATCCAAGTGCGTGAACACACGGTTCTGGGCGGCAGCCCGACTCCATCGGATCTCGGCGTCACCGCCCGCAGCGAAGTGATTGCGGTCTATCCCGGCACCGAGGCGTTGAAGTCGCAGCGCCTGCGCGATCTGGTCGCCGCCGCGCGCGGAGCGGAGCTGGATGTCGTCGACCCACTGCCGGCCCGTCTGAGAGCAGCCCAACGCCTGCTCGATCGCCCAAGCGCCTTGGCGGAAATGCACTTCCCGCGTTCGCCGCAAGCCAGTGAGGCCGGGCGGGTGCGCCTCGCGTTCGAAGAGCTTCTGCTTCAGCAGCTGGCATTGGCGATGCGTCGTCTGCGCCGCTCGGCGGGTCGACATGCGACGCCGCTACCGGGCACCGACGCCGTCGTCGGACGTTGGCGCGACCGGCTGCCGTTCGAATTGACCGGCGAGCAACACGCGGCAGTTGCAGAGATCGATCGCGATCTCGCCGCCGAGACCCCGATGCAGCGTCTGCTGATGGGCGAGGTCGGATCAGGCAAGACGGTCGTCGCGCTCGCCGCGATGCTGCGCGCGGTCGAGAACGATTGCCAGTCGGCGCTGATGGCGCCAACCGAGACGCTCGCCGAACAACACTTCGCCACGCTCGACTCGATGTTGCCCGAGGTGCCGCTCGCGTTGCTGACCGGCTCGACCCCGGCGGCGCGTCGTCGCGAGATTCTCGCGCGGCTTGCCACCGGCGAACTTCCGCTGATCGTCGGTACTCACGCACTGATCGAACCCGACGTCGAGTTTCGCCAGCTCGCGCTGGCCGTCGTCGACGAACAACACCGGTTTGGCGTTCGACAGCGCGCCGCGCTCGACGCCAAGGCGCCAGCGGGATGCGTCCCCCACATCCTGCATATGACCGCGACGCCAATCCCGCGCACGCTGGCGCTGACTGGCTATGGCGATCTCGACTTCACCCAGATCACAGAGCTTCCGCGTGGTCGTCGCCCGATCGCCACCCGGATCGTCGCCGAGGAGCAGCGCGCCGACGCCTACGACGACGTACGTGCTCAGCTGCGCGCCGGTCGCCAGGCGTACGTGGTCTGCCCGCTCGTCTCCGAGTCAGAGGTCCTGCAGGCGCGCGCCGCGACCGCCGAGTATGAGCGATTGGCCGCTGGCGAACTCAAAGACTTCAAGGTCGCATTGATTCACGGCCAACTTAAGTCTGCCGAGAAGGCCGCTGCGATGAGCGCGTTCGCGAACGGCAGTATCGACGTGCTGGTCGCGACCAGCGTGATCGAGGTCGGTATCGACGTGCCCAATGCGACCGTGATGATCATTGAGGATGCCGATCGCTACGGCATCTCGCAACTGCATCAGTTGCGCGGCAGGATCGGGCGCGGTGAGCACGACTCATTTTGTCTGCTGTTCGGTCACCCAGCTTCTCGTCGACTACGCGCCGTGGCTCGCGAGCGCGACGGGTTCAAGCTCGCGCAGATCGATCTCGAACTGCGCGGTGCCGGCGAACAGCTTGGGACACGTCAGAGCGGATTACCACGCTTCAGGGTCGCGGTGCTGCCCGCCGACAACCCGCTCGTTGAACGCGCCAACGTCGTCGCGGCGAAGTTACTGCGAGCCGATCCACGGCTTGAAGATCCCGCTCACGTCCTGTTGCGCGACGCGGTCGAACGGCGCTACGGAACCGATATCGACCCGATTAGGGCTTAGTCGCAGTCGCGCTCGGCGTGGCCAAGCTCGACGCGGAACGGGCCGGTAGTGCGCTGCGAAGACACGACCGTGTACGGGTTGGTCAGAACCGCCGTCGTCACGCAGTTGTTGCCCGGTCTGGTGTGCACCGCGCGTACAACGGTCCCGGAACCTTCCTGCCTGATCTGCGTGACGCGAACGGATTCACCGCCACCACCAGGCTTAAGCAAGACCGCGACAAGTTGCTTCAACGAAAAGTCCGGAGCGTCGAATTTCTCCAACCCGGTGCGCTTGACGAAACCGTCGAACTGCTTTTCTGTGCGCACGCCAAGCACAGTGAGTTTCTCCGGCTGCAGGTCGTTGTGAAGGCCGGAATCAAGTTCGCCGAACGCAACTCCCGGACCAGACTTTTCTGTTGGCGCTGTTGACTCTGTTGGCGCCATCGACTGATCCGGCGCCATTGATGTTGCGCCACCGCTCGGAGTTGGTGCCGCCGCATCGTCATCGTCGCCGCAGGCTGTCGTTACCAGCGCGAGCGCCAAGAGGAACAATGCGACCGCGCCACGCAGCGCAATTACATTGTGTGCATCCGCTTGGCGTGCGTCGCGCCGACTCGAACCATTGAACTGCTCAATCTCCATCATCGCTCGCCAACCCTACAGACCGGACCACCGGTGAGGGTCGTCGCTGGCCAGTTCAAGGGGCGCAGGCTCAGCGGCCCGACGAAATCGGCGACGCGTCCGACCTCCGACAAAGTTCGCGAAGCGTTGTTCTCGATACTTGGCGACATCACCGACGCCCGCGTACTCGATCTGTTCGCCGGAACCGGAGCCCTCGGAATCGAGGCCCTATCGCGCGGCGCGGCCCACGCGACGTTTGTCGAGCGCGATCGAACCGCCGTCGCAGTCATTCGTGAGAACCTCGCGGCGACTGCCGCAGAGCAGGCGGCTGAAGTCAGCAGAGTGATCGCGGGAGATGTCGCCAGATACCTTGCGGACGCCCGGGCCGACGACGTTCAGTTTGACCTCGTCCTGATTGACCCGCCGTACGAACTCGCCGAACAGTTCACAGCGCCATTGGCAAAGGGACTGCCTGCGCTGCTGGCACCCGACGCCGTGGTGGTCGCAGAGTGTGACCGCCGCACACCGCTGATGCTTGAAAGTCCGCAATCCGCCACTCAAAACCCGCTTGCATTAGCGACAGAACGCAGATATGGCGATACGCTTCTAAGGATCTTCAGGGCCTCGCAATTATGAACATCGACGCCAACTCAAACGGTTACGCAGGCCGCATTGCGGTCTGCCCAGGGTCGTATGACCCGATCACCAACGGGCACCTCGACATCATCCGTCGTGGCGCACGCGTCTTCGACAAAGTCGTAGTCGCGGTCGTCAACGCCTCGGTCCGTAAATCTCCGCCGCTGTTCGACGCCGACGAACGCATCTCAATGATCGAGCAGTCGATCGGCGACCTGACGAACGTCGAGGTTCAGAAGTTCGACGTGCTGGTTGTGGACTTCGCCCGTGAAGTGGGGGCGACTGCAATCCTCAAGGGTCTGCGCGCCATTTCGGACTTCGAATACGAGTTCGAGATGAACCAACTCAACCGCACGATGGCTCCAGAGCTGGAGAGCGTTTACATGATGTCTTCGCCGATGCACAGCTTCATCAGCTCCAGCGGAATCAAAGAGATGGTGCGCTTTGGCGGTAACGTCAGCGAGATGGTTCCGCCGCATGTCGCCGTACGCTTGGCCGAAGCACTCAACAGTCAAGCAAGCCAGCACAACCAGCCGTAACCATCAGCCCGATCTGTCAGCTCTGACAAAACTTTGCAAGGCCTATCGAAGGGGTGCCTGCCGTGGACGTCCTCGTACTGATTGACAAGCTCGACGATCTGATTCACAACGCGAAGCCGATTCCGTTGTCGGACACCGTACGTGTCGACCGCGAAGAGATCTTCGACCTACTCGACCAGATGCGCGCGACGATCCCGGAAGAGATCAAGCAGGCCCGCTGGATCGTTAAGGAGCGTCAGGAGATGCTCGCCGAGGCCAAGCGCGAGGCAGAACGCATCGTCAAAGAAGCCCACGACGAGCAGCAGCGACTGGTTTCCGAGCAAGAAGTCGTAAAACAGGCCGAGAACCACGCTGAAGACATCATCGAAGAGGCCCGCGCCCGCGAGCGTGAGATTCGCCTCGGCGCCGAGGATTACGCCGACGACATCCTCAACACTCTTGAAGTGAACCTCGAGAAGTTCCTCGCGGCAGTGCAGCGCGGACGTGACCGCCTGGCCGGCCGCGACCGCGAAGAAGCCGAAATCCGTTAGCCGAAATCCGTTAATTGTCCAGCGGCCGCCGCCGCTAGTACCTAGAATCAAGTTCGATCCGCCTGCTCGGCGGAGACCACCTTTAAAGGGAGCTTGGCGTGCGCCTAAATGTCTACAAGAAGTTCTTGCCGATCGTCCTTGCTGTGCTCGCAGCCGTTCTTGTCGTCGTTCCGTCGGCGAGCGCGAGCTTCGGCTACGTCGGGGGGCTGAACATGTTCGGCGGCGGCTCGAGCGGCGATTTGCTGCAGTTCGAACAACCGTCTGCACTCGCACGCACCGCGACCGGCGAGTTCCTGATTGTCGATAGCTCGAACGATCGCATCGTCAAGCTCAGCTCGACCGGCCAGTTCGTGCTCGAGTTCGGCTTTCCCGGTACGGCCGACGGCCAGTTCAAATTTCCCACTGGTGTTGCCGTCAGTCCTCTGAACGGCGATGTTTGGGTCGCCGATTACCAGAACAATCGCGTCCAGCGCTTTGATCAGAGCGGCGGCTTCCTCGGCAAGATCGGAGGCACGGCCACCGGGACCGGCAACGGCCAGTTCAATGGGGTCGGCGGTATCACCGTCAGCGCGGCTGGCACGGTTTACGTCTCCGACACGAACAATCACCGCATCCAGTACTTCAACGCGAGCGGTACGTATCTTGGGCAGTGGGGGTCATCGGGCTCGGGCGACGGGCAGTTCAATCGGCCCTTCGGCATCTCAACGGCTGAGAACGGCGATGTCTACGTTGTAGACAGACAAAACTATCGCGTCCAGTACTTCAGTTCCACCGGCACATTCGTCGGCAAATTCGGATGCAACTGCTCCGGAGACGGAAACTTTGTCGCGCCGTGGGGAGTTTTTGTCGACCAGTCGACCTCGCCCGATCAGGTCTACGTCACAAATGACTATTTCGACCACCGCATCCAGCGCTTTACGCTGGTCGGCGGACTTCTCGGCAAGTGGGGTCCCGAGGCGACGCTCAGCCCTGGAAGCGCCCTCGGCGACCTTTCGACGCCGCAGGGAATCGTCGTCGATTCCGCCGGCACGGCTTACGTGGCCGAAGCCGGCAACGGACGCATCCAGCGGTTTGACAGCGTCCGGACGACTCCCACAGCGATCAGCACTTGGGGCTCGGCTGGCACCGGCGACGGGCAGTTCCGTTCTCCTTCTGGGGCGGCCGCCGCGCCGGACGGCAGCGTCTACGTTGCCGATGCCGCCAACTTCCGCATCCAGCGTCTGTCCGCGAAGAACGCGCTTCTCTACAAATGGGGAACTCCGGGTAGCGGGACGGGCCAGTTCGGAAATATCGCCGCAGTTGCAGTCGCACCGAGCGGCGATGTGTACGTGCTTGAAGCGTCCAATGCCGCGAATGACGTAGACACTGGGCGAGTCCAGAGATTCTCCTCGACAGGCACCTTCGAGGCCCAATTTTCAGACATCGCTCTCGGCGAGAAGCTCTCGTATCCGAACGACATCGCCGTTGACGGCGCGGGCAACGTCTGGGTTACTGACGGCTCCAGCCGTCGCGTCATCAAGTTCGACGCCGACGGTGTTCCGCTTGACGCTTGGGGTGCTCAGGGCAACCTTCCTGGCCAGTTCCAGGGCGTCTCTGGCATCGTCGCCAACGACGCGGGCACGGAGGTTTTCGTGACCGACTCGCAACTGCACAACATCAGGAAGTACGACGCCGATGGCGTGCTGCTCGACGAGTCGGCGGCGAACACCTTTTTAGGCTCGGCTGCAGACGGCTTCTTCAACCAGCCGCAGGACTTGTCTGTCGATCCGGTCTCGGGCGACCTTTTCGTCGTAGACAGTTTGAACAACCGCGTCCAGCGATTCACAACCGCCCTCGACTACGTGTCGAAGTTCGGCACGGTGGGTCGCGACTTGGCCCAGTTCAACAATCCGACAGATCTGTCATTCGATCCAGGCGGGTATCTCTGGGTTGCCGACAGCAGTAACGATCGCGTTCAGCGATTCGGCGACGTTCCGGTGGTGACGATCACGTCGCCGGCCGCAGGCTTCGTCACGACGAACAGCGCAATCACGCCTGCCTATACCGTGAGCGACTTCGCCGCCGACTGCACGACCCTGCCCGCTGCACCCCATGCGGATGGGCCGAAGAATGTCGAGGTCACGTGCACCAATCTGCGGGGAGCGGGCGCCGACAGCGTCGCGTTCACGGTCGACACAACGAATCCGAACGTTTCGATCGTCTCGCCGCTCGCTGGATCAACGATTACCACCGCGACGACCACCCTGGATTACACGGCCAGCGACGCCCTCGGCACTGTCGACTGTGACCTAGCCGACGGATCGACGCTGGGTCCCTTCCCGAACGGGCTGCAGTCAGTGACAGTCACTTGCACCGATGATGCTGGCAACTCCGCGTCGGCGGTCGCGAGTTTCACCGTCGCTGTGCCCAGCACCCCGGCCGGTCCGCCAAATCCAGCGGTCCCAGTCGAACTTCCGATCGAGCTGAGTCTCCGCAAGCGTGTCAAGGCCTCCTCAAAGATCAAGTTAACCGTGGTGTGCCCGGCGCGCTGCGACATTGTCGCGAGCGTGAAGATCGGCAAGCGATCGACCAAGCTCGGGAAACTGAGTGCGCCGCCGGGAGCCAACCCTCAGAGCGTCGCATTGAAGATCCCGAAAAAGCTGCTCACCAAGATCAAGGCCGCGCTCGACGACAAGAAATCGGTCACGCTCTCGGTGACCGTCAGTGCGCCGGAGTACAAAGCCACAGCCGGCAAGTCCGGTAAAGCGAAGCTTTCTAAATAGCCACCCGCGCCCCGCGCGCCGGGGTCAGCCCCAACCCATATCCGTATAACCGCTCGTACGCGGCGCCGACACGATCAGCACGTCTGCGACTTCGTCACCGTTGTTGACGACTGTCCGCTTGTGTTGCGGATCGACGCGACAGAAGCAACCGGTGCGAACCGGCGTCTCGTCGCCATCGATGACCATCGACGGCGAACCGCTGAGCACGACAAACACCTCTTCTTGATCGCGGTCGATTTCGTCGTGTTCAGGAATCGACTCGCCGGGAGGGATCGAAACCAAGTTCATTCCGAAGGATTCGACGCCGAGCGACTTTCGCGCGTAGAGCCACTTGCCTTCGGTTTCAAAATCGTCACGGTGCATCAAGT
>JBASTN010000070.1:0-1597 GCA_049274915.1 Solirubrobacterales bacterium | reverse complement strand
ACAGGATTGGATCCACCAACCCTTTGCCGGAGTGGTGGCCGATGGTTCGATCTGGGGCCGCGGAGCGATTGACGACAAGGGATCACTGATCGCGCTGTTCGAAGGGTTGGAACTGTTGACCGCACAGGGCTTCAAACCGAAACGCAGCGTTATTGTGGTTTCAGGGCACGACGAAGAAGTCGGTGGAACCGGCGCAAAGGCCGCTGCTGCAGCGTTGAAGACGAGCGGAACCAAGGCGCTATTCACGCTTGATGAAGGCAGCGCGATCATCACCAATGCGCCGATCGTCGATGGGCCCGCGATTATGCTGGCAGTGACCGAGAAAGGCTATGCCACGCTGCGCGTCACAGCCAAGGCCCCGGGCGGGCATTCCTCCATGCCACCCGAAGAGATCGGTACCGTCACGCTCGCCAAGGCGATAACCGCAATCCATGCCGACCAATTCCCGAAGCGGCTCGATCAGCCCGTGCTGGGGACCGTTCAGGCACTCGCGGGTGCCAAAGGTGGAGCGATGCAGGCCATAGCCGCCAATCCTTGGCTGTTCGGCGGGTTGATCAAATCGCAGATGAGCGGAACGCCGGCCGGAGCAGCCCAGCTTCATACCACGATTTCGCCAACCATGCTCCAGGGCAGCCCCAAGGAAAATGTGCTGCCGCAGACCGCATTCGGCCTGGTCAATTATCGCCTTGCCCCCTGGGATCGCTCCGCGGATATTCTCACCCGCGCCAAAAAAGCGGTTGGCGATCTACCGGTTGAGTTCAGCTGGGAACGCCCCCCGCGTGAGGCATCTCCAGTTTCGTCCACTACCTCGCAAGGTTGGAAATTCATCCGTGCCGCCGCTGAGAGTGAGGCTCCGAACACCCCGGTTGTTCCCTTCATGGTCGTCGGCGGGACCGACAGCCGCTATCTCACCGACGTGTCTGAAGACGTCTACCGCTTCCAGGCGATGCGCCTTTCCACCACAGAAGCTGCCATGATTCACGGCACCAATGAACATATCTCAATCGAGAATCTCTCAATGATGATCCGCTTTTTCACACGCCTCATTGCAACCAGCGCAAGCTAGGCCTAAGGGCCCCTCACGGTCGGGGAGTAGCGCAGCCCGGTAGCGCGCCTGCTTTGGGAGCAGGATGTCGCAGGTTCGAATCCTGTCTCCCCGACCACTATCTTCCCAACATAATTACCCGGCCGACGTCGCGATCAGCCGCGCATAGAAGTCGATCATGCGTTTGAAGCTGTCGATCGCCATATGCTCGTTGGTGCCGTGGATCATCGCGGTCTCTTTCAGCGTGAAATGCATCGGCATGAAGCGGTACACATCCTCCGAGATCGGCTCCATGCTGCGGCTGTCGGTCGCGCCGACGACAAGGAAAGGGGCGACGATGGCATCGGGCGCATCGGCGCGCGCCGCCGCGACGACATATTTCCAGCCCTGCGAACTGCTCGACGACACGCGCGACGGTTCGTTGGGCGGCTTGACCCAGCTGAGTTCGACTGGCGCATCGCCGACCGCCGCCTTGGCGCGTGCCATCACGTCGGCGGAACTGTTCCACGGCGCGATGCGATAGTTTATCAGCGCGCTCGCCGATTGCGGCAG
>JBASTN010000069.1:0-2591 GCA_049274915.1 Solirubrobacterales bacterium | reverse complement strand
AGATCCTGCTGCAGCTACAAACGAGATTGCGGCGGCACTTGACGGCTCACGCCCGAGGCACGGCTACGCGGATTGAATTCCCCCACGCTCAGGTGGGACAGTTTTCAACCGGCGCAGGTGGTCCAGTTTTCGATCGGCGACGACAAAAGACATTCAACCTGGACAGCGGATATCACCGGCGAGACTCCTCCGAGTGCGACTCCACTTGGCAACGTCCGAGGGTCGCGAAAAAGAAGTGGTGTAAATACCTCCGAGGGGAGCCGCGACGCGCCGTCGGCTGCGTATTTGGACCGGTGGCTAGGCGGGTTCGCTCGGATCCGAGATCTTGCGAGCGAAATCGAGTGATCGACGGTTCTGCCATCGCACTGCCGACCAGCCCGACAGTAATCAGCCCAAAGTTCAAGCTAGGAGCAGCGCCACCACGGGCGCTGGAATGGCCCAGATGTCGCCGTCCAAATCGAGAATCGATTTCGTCGCGATTATCCCGTGGCCAAACTTGTTCCGGATCGTATGAGTCTCACCCTTCCACCCGCTGTCAACCCATTTTCCTTCAATCGGAGTCATCATCGAGTGTCCAGCGGCGGTGGTAGGCTTTTCGACCAGCGGAAGTAGTGCTTTTTGGGTCGCCGCTGGCACTTTTTTGGGACGATCAGCTCGGCAGTTTTGATCGCTTCAACCGTCCCTGTACCAATCCGAAGGGAGAGCAAATGCAGCTCGCACGAATGACGGCGCGGGAAATAATACGGGTATTGCTAATAGGGACAACGACGGTTGTCTTCTTCGCCGCATTCTCGGCAAATGCAATGGCCGGATTCTGGGACGACGAGAATGCCTTGGTCAACGAGCCGCACGGGGCCAATCGAGACACATACGTTTACACGGGCACTCCAGGCGCGCGAATGGCCCGCTCGCTGTTCGTCGATCCGGTATTTCGCGCGTACTACAACAGCTTCGGCTTCGACAACAACTTCCTCACGTGGGCCGACACGAAGACGATCGATCCAGATCCCTCCAACTTCTGGACGCGCTGCGCGCTTCGTGGAGCGCCCGGCCTCTGTCCAAGCGGCAACGTGGGCGCCAATACCGTGGGGCACGCGCTCACCGACCCCACTGTGGTGGCGCTTGAATGGGGGGGCCAGTGGATATCCACGGCCTGCGGCAACTGGCGCACCTCGAACGACAGCGAGTTTCACGTGAGCGCGCACGGACCGATACCGACGATCCGCGGCGCGAAGTACGAAGACCTCAACGCGAACGGATCGCGTGAGCCCGGGGAGCCCGGCGTCGCCGGCTGGATGATTCGCCTCAGCTACGGCAGCACCGAAGTGGCGAGTACGACGACCGACGCGAACGGCAACTACAGCTTCTCGCTAAACGCGAACACGATGCCGATCGGTGCCGGCACCTACTCCGTGACCGAAGACCTTCAGTCGCCCTGGATTCAGTCGCAGGCGCCGAGCGCGGTGACTTTCAATCTCGGCGACGAAGACCGAGTAGTCAGCGGCATGGATTTCGGTAACTGGAGACCGGCGAAGATCAACGGCGTCAAGTGGCACGACACCGACGTCGACGGCATCCACGACTCGGGCGAGCCGCCGCTTCCCGACTGGGCGTTTGAGCTCGATGGCGGAGCGGCTTCGAAGACGTCTGACGCGAACGGCGACTTCACGTTTGGCGGCCTGCGCCCCGGTGAGCACTCAGTCTCCGAAACCTTGAAGCCGCACTGGCGGTCGACCAGCCCGCTCTCCGGTTCGATCAGCGGTATCTTGCTGCAGAGCAATCAGACCGCTGACATCGAATTCGGAAACATCTGCCTCGGCAATGTCGACGCCGAACTGAAGAACGCTGACTCTGCGGCGAACGTGCCCGGTGTGAGTATCAAGATCTCCGAGATCAACGTTCCCGGCATCCTCGACAACGATCCGGCGTTGCCGCTGACGACCACGTCACCGAGCGACTTTTCGGATCTTCTTCCGGGCACCTACGAGGTTGAGTTCACCCTGCCCGACGACTATTCGACCGTGGATCCGGACGCGGTGGTTCGCAACGGCAAGTGGGTGATCGTCAAGACGGTCACCGTCAGCCCGTGCCAGACGACGACGATTTCCGCGGAGGTTTACCGGGCCAGCAAGGGCAAAGTGACAGGTGGCACCCGATTCAAGATAAGCGGCGGCTACGTGACGAACGGATTCAACTTCAAGTCGCGCGGCGACGGATCCGCGCAGGGTTCGATTGAGCACGTCGATCACCGCGACGGTCTGAATCTCCACTCGAACGTGATCGACACTGTGCTCGTTTCGGGCAACAAGGCCTGGGTTTGGGGCCGAGTTACGGTTGGTGGCGCCACTTATCGCTTCCGGCTGATTCTCGTCGACAACGGCGAGCCCGGCCTGGACGACGACTACTGGTTGACCGTCGACAGCGGTTATGAAGTGAGCAACGGGTCGTTGTCGATCAACGGCAACGTGCAGATCCATCCGGCCAAGCCGTAGCCAAGCCGGCTCGGGTCACGACTCAAGCAGATCCGATTGCACCGACCGTTCGGACACGAGCCCTCCGCGCTGAATCTTCAGCGCGGAGGGCTCGTGAGG
>JBASTN010000068.1:0-8150 GCA_049274915.1 Solirubrobacterales bacterium | reverse complement strand
GTCCGCCGCCGCCTTCGCGACGCGGCGGGCGGTCTCCGCCGCCGCCACCGGTGCCTGCACCGATGCCGACGAGCTCGTCCGCTGACTTGCCGGCGATTGCCGGGTCCTCGGCCAGACGTAGGCCGATGCGGCCACGGTCGGCGTCGACTTCGACAACGCGCACGGCGAGCTTCTCGCCGCGCTCAAGAATGTCTTCGACGTTCTCGACACGCTCACCAGGCTTGACGTTGCTGATGTGCAGCAGGCCGTCGGTGCCCTTGGTCAGCTCGACGAATGCACCGAAGGTTGTGGTCTTGACGACCGTGCCCTCGAACTCGTCGCCGATCTCGACTTCCTTGGTCATCGAACGGATGCGGTCGACGAGACGTTCGCCGAGCAGACCGTTGGATGAGTAGACCTGAATCGTGCCGTCGTCTTCGACGTTGATCTCGGCGTCGAACTCTTCGCACAGCGCGCGAATCGTCTCGCCGCCCTTGCCGATTACGACGCCGATCTTGTCGGTGTCGATCTTGATCGCGGTGATGCGCGGAGCGTGCTCCGACATCTCGGCGCGCGGCTCGGTGATCGCCTCCTGCATCTTGGAGAGAATGAACGCGCGTCCCTCCTTGGCCTGAGCCAAGGCGTCACGCAGGATCTCCAGTGTCACACCGGTGATCTTGATGTCCATCTGCAGGGCGGTAATGCCGTCGGGCGTACCGGCGACCTTGAAGTCCATGTCGCCGAGGTGGTCCTCGACGCCGGCGATGTCGGAAAGGACGATGTACTCGTCGCCTTCCTTGATCAGACCCATCGCGATTCCGGAAACCGGCTTCTTGATCGGCACACCCGCGTCCATCAGCGACATCGTCGATCCGCAGACCGAACCCATCGACGACGAACCGTTGCTCTCGAGCGTCTCGGACACGACACGAACCGTGTAGGGGAAGTCTTCGGTGCTCGGAATAACCGGCACAAGCGCACGCTCGGCGAGCGCACCGTGACCGATGTCACGACGCTTCGGACCGCGCATGAAGCCAGCCTCCCCGACCGAAAACGGCGGGAAGTTGTAGTGGTGGAAGTAGCGCTTGGTGGTCTCGAGGCCCAGCGTGTCAAGGCGCATCTCCTCGCGCGTGGTGCCGAGGGCGACCAGCGAGAGAATCTGTGTCTCACCGCGGGTGAAGAGACCTGAACCGTGCGTACGCGGAATGATTCCGACTTCGCACTCGATCGGGCGAACCTCATCCTTGGCGCGACCGTCGGGACGCTTTTTGTCGACGGCGATCATGTGACGGGTGATGTCCTTCTCGAGCTTGCCTGCGGCACGGGAGATGTCGGCGCGGCGGGCGTCGGCGGTCTCGTCGTCGGCGTCGGCGGCCGGAGCGAACTTCTCCTTGATTTCGCCCTTGATCTCGTCGATCTTGGCGTAGCGCTCAAGCTTTTCGGCGATTGTCACGGCGGACTTCATCGCCTCGCCGAACTCGCTTTCAACCTGACTGAAGAGACCTTCGTCGAGCTGCGGAGCTTCGAAGACGATCTTTTCCTTGCCCTTGGCGGCACGCAGCTCGTGCTGCGCGGCGCAGAGCTTCTTGATCTCAGTGTGGGCAATGTCGAGGGCGTCGAGAACTTCTGCCTCGGTGACCTCGTTGGCTCCGGCTTCGACCATCAGGATGGCCTCTTCCGTGCCGGCGACGACCAGGTCGAGCGACGATTCGCCGTCCGGGAGGAGCGAATCCTCATCCGGGTTGACGACGAAGTTGCCGTCGATCAGGCCGACGCGAACGGCGCCGACCGGAGTCTCGAACGGGATGTCGCTGATCATCAGCGCCGCGGAGGCACCGTTCATCGCGAGGATGTCGTAGGGGTTGATCTCGTCGACCGAGAGCGGCATCGCGACGATCTGTGTGTCGCGCGACCAACCGCTAGGGAAAAGCGGACGCAACGGACGGTCGATCATGCGCGCGACCAGCGTGGCTTTTTCGCCGCTGCGGCCTTCGCGCTTGAAGAAGCTGCCCGGGATCTTGCCCTTGGCGTACATGCGCTCTTCAACGTCGACGGTCAGCGGGAGGAAGTCCACGCCCCTGTCGGATCCTGCTGTGGCGGTCGCGAGGACCAGAGTGTCGCCGGTCTGTACTAGCACCGATCCGCCGGCCTGCTTCGCCAGCTTTCCGGTCGTGAACGAGATTTCGTTGCCACCGACCTGCACCGCGACGCGGCGCTCATCAAAACGACTCATGAAGTTTTTATTCCTTTCGCCCCCGGATGGGGCGTCTTTGTTCAATCTGCTCTTAGACAGCTATAAGCGGTCAGGCTACCAGTTACAGGCATTTTGCCGCGTTCCTGCAGGCGGCGCGGCGGTGCCCGAGATACTGCAGTGCAGTTCTACGAACCGGCGGCCGCCACGGTACGTGCCAAACGCTCGCGCAACCTCTCCCTTCGGCTCGAAGTCGGCGGCAAAGATGATTTCTTCGGCGCCGAGCGACTTCTTAAAGGCGTTCTGCGCGTTGAGCTGATCGACCGAGATCGCGTAAACGTCGATGCCGCGCTGTTTGAACTCGTCTACGGGCGTGACCTTGTCGCCCTCGAAGGTGCTTGAGGACGAAGTCAGGGATCTTGTCTCCGATTTGCAGCACTCAAGCCTGCAACAGGGGCAGCGCTCTAGCGGCGAAGACCGAGATCAGCGATCAGCTTGCGATAGCCGTCGAGATCGCGATTACGGATGTAGTCGAGCAGGCGTCGGCGCTTACCGACGAGCATGAGCAGACCGCGACGCGAGTGGTGGTCCTTCTTGTGGTCGCGAAGATGCTCTGTGAGATGGTTGATCCGCTCGGTGAGAAGTGCGACCTGGACCTCGGCTGAACCGGTGTCTGCAGCGCTCTTACCGAACTTGCTGACGATCTCTGCTGTTTGACCTGTTGGGACTGACATGCGAAGGGCAAGGGTACCAGGGACGAAATCGCTGTCGGGTGGCGGATTGCAGCCGAACCGCGCTGGCTAGCGCGCGGCCCGTGCACAGATCTCGCGGGCCTGCGCAACGTCGCGATCCATCTGTTCGACCAGCGCTTCGATTGAGTCGTAGCGGCGTTCGCCACGCAACCGTTCGAGGAACGCGATCTCGACCTGCTGACCGTAGAGGTCGCCCTCCCAGTCGATCAAAAATGATTCGACCAGGACGCCACGACCAGTCACAAATGTCGGTCGCACACCGACATTCACCGCGCTCGCAACGCCGTTGGTAAGGGCCGCGTAGACGCCGTGGCCGGGGACCGCGTCGTGTTCACCGGGTACGAGATTCGCGGTCGGAAAGCCGAGCTCTCGACCGCGTTTATCCCCGTGCACGACCTCTCCGATCATCGTGAATGGATAGCCGAGCAGTTCGTCGGCGCGATGCATCTCGCCTGCAGCGACAAGGCCACGGATCTGCGTCGAAGAGACAATTTCGTCATCGTGTTCGACCAGTGGAACAATGTTCGTTTCAAACACGTCGAACTGGGCGAGAAACTCCGGGTCGCCTTGAGCTTTATAGCCAAAGCGGAAGTTTTCGCCGACCGACACGCGCGTAGCGCCAAGCTTTTCAATCAGGATTTCGCGCACGAACCGCTCACGATCCATCTTCGCGAACGTCTCGTTGAACTCGATCAGCACCAGTTCTTCTACGCCGATGTCCTCGAGAATCTTCGGCTTTAGGGCCGGGGGCGTCAACAGCTTTGGCGCGGCGTCTGGGTGGATTACGACCAGCGGATGCGGATCGAAGGTCAGAACCGTGTCGGAACCCTCGATCACCTTCCGATGGCCGAGGTGAATCCCGTCAAAGGTGCCGATCGCGACGCGACGCGCGCGAGGCTGGACCGCGTCGAGCTTGCGAATCTCGATGCTCATCGCGCGTGAAGCTCCTCTAGCGATCCCGCGAGAATCGTCTCGGCCTTGAGTCGCCCGTCGTAGACGCGACCGACACCGAGCAATCGCCCCGCGCTGACGAGGCGGATCGGTCGATCTGCGCTGTCGGCCGAATCCTCGGTCCTCTGCCGACTCGCCGCCGGTAGCTCACTCAGCATTGTCTCCTCAAACGCGAGACGACGTCCGTGCAACAACGCACGCGCGTCATCATCGGAGAGCGCCTGAGCGGGCAGATGCGCCAAGGCGTCTAGTGGATCGACTAAGTCCTTCAACGTCAGTGAATCCGGTGATACGGCGTCTTCCAGCGAGAGTGGGCCGACATGGGTGCGGACGAGTTCTTCGCAGTACGCATCCTTCAGCGTGGCGACGACGCTACGCACGTACGTTCCGCCGGCGCAATCGATCTCGAAAGTGGCTCGTTCGCCGTCAAGGTCCATGCGATCCGCACGATAGACGGTCATCTCCCGAACCGGCGGCTCGAACTCCTCCCCCCTTCGCGCCTTGGCGTAAAGCCGCTCTCCGTCGACGCGGATCGCTGAATAGGCCGGAACGGGCAGCGACAACACGCCCGTCGACAACCGCGGGTCGGCAGGCACGTTGGCCGTGTGCGTCAACTCGCCATCACGATCGCCGCTGTCAGAGGTCCACCCCAGCCGAGCTACTGCTTTGTAGGTCTTCGGCTGGTGCAGCAAATACTGCTGTAGCCGCGTCGCGCGTCCGACGAGCAGCACCAACAACCCCGTCGCGAACGGATCCAGCGTCCCCGCGTGACCTGTTTTGACGCGTCTACGCTCTCCGCCCTCGAGCTGCGCGAGTTCTGACAGTCTGCGGCGAGCGCCGAAGACCACGTCGTGTGATGTAACACCCGTGGGTTTGTCGAGCAAGGCGATCGAGCAGTCGACCGAGGTCATCGGAGGCAATTGTGGCCGTCGGGCACCGCAGACGTCACGCGACACGCCTCGCTGATCAGGTCAGGCGGCGGTCTTCTGGTCGGAGGCGAGTTGTTGACGTACGCCCTCGCGGATCAGCTCGATCGCCTCTTCGAGTGTCTTGTCGGTCGTCGCGCCGGCGGCCTGGCGATGGCCGCCGCCGCCGAAGCTGCGCGCGATCGCCGAAACGTCGACGCGGTTGTCGCTCGAACGAACGCTGATCTTCGAAAGCCCCTCTTTGCCCTCGCCGGTCAGTTCGCGCACGAGCGCGCCGACGGCGGTGCCGGAGACGCTGCGCGCGAAATCGACGATCCCCTCAGTGAAAGTCTCCTCGGAGCCGGTCTCGGTGAAATCGTCGCGCGTCAGGTTGACGAGCGTCAACAGTCCGCCGTCGAAACGTTGCATTGTCGAAAGGGCACGTGCCAGCAGCTGGACTTTCCCGAAAGGCTGATCCTCGAACAAGCGAACGTAGACGCCGTGGACATCAACGCCGTTGGCGATCAGATCGGCCGCCATCTCATGCGCAGGCGCGCCGGTGTTCTGGTACATGAACCGCCCGGTGTCGGTGACTAGACCGATGTACAGCGCATCGGCGATAAACGGTGTCAGTTCGACGTCGAGCTCTTTCGAAAGCGAGTAGACGAGCTCCGCAGTACACGACGCTTCACCGACGACCATGTTCAGCGTGCCGAAGCACGTGTTGTCATGGTGATGATCGATGTTGATCAACGTCAGCCCGTCTTTGCGCAGGAAGTCGACGTCCATCCGCTCAAACTGGCCACAATCGAGGAAGATCACCGTGCGCTCGTCGAGATCGCCGGGTTCAAAATGAATTGCCTGATCATCAGCGAGCAGGTAGCGATACTCGTAAGGCAGCGGGAACTCAGACTCGCGCATGAACATCACCGTGTCCTTGCCCAGGGCCTGCAGCACGGCGTTCATCGACACCAGCGAACCGAGCGCGTCCCCATCGGGATTCTCGTGCGTGGTCAGTAGGAACTTTTCGTCGCTGCGCAGTCGCTCGACTATTGCGGCCCGGTCACTCATGCTTCATCCTCCATGCTTCATCCTCCTGATTCAGCATAGGAGCGTCCGCCGAATCCTGCCCGGGCGCGTCGTCGCTGATCGATTCCGTGTTGATCAATTCCGTGATCCGCATGCTGCGGTCGACAGTCTCGTCGTAGACAAACTTCAGTTTCGGTGTGTTCTTCATGCGCAGATGCAGCGCGATCTCCTGTTGCAAAATCTTGCGTGAATCGGCGAGCCCCTCGAGCGTCTCCCTGCGCACAAGCTCGTCGCCGAAAACGCTCACGAACACTGTGGCGTGGCGTAGATCCGGACTCGTCTCGACGCCCGTCACGGTGACGAATCCGATCCGCGGGTCCTTGGTCTCGGCCAGCACGGCGCTCGAGACGACCTCGCGCACGGCCTCGTTGACCCGTCTCATCCTGTCGCCCTGCATAGTTGCTGGTATCCGGCATCTCTCGAAACTTCGAGAATCGCCTAGACGAGCTCGCGCTCGACACTCTTGACTTCGAAGACCTCGATCACGTCCTCTTCCTTGACGTCGTCGTAGTTCTCAAGGACGATTCCGCATTCCATGCCGGCAGTGACTTCACGGACATCGTCGTTAAAGCGACGCAGGGTCGCAATCTTGCCCTCGTAGACGACGGTGCCGTCGCGCACCAGGCGGACCTGCGAACCACGCGTGACCTTGCCGCTCTCGACGTGAGAACCGGCGATCGTGCCGATCTTCGACGCTTTGAAGGTCTGGCGCACGTTGACCGTTCCGACTGCCTGCTCGACCTCTTCCGGCGCAAGCAGACCTTGCATCGCCGAGCGCAGTTCTTCAAGCGCCTTGTAGATGATCGTGTACGTGCGAATCTCGACCCCTTCGCGCTCTGCCAACAGGCGAGAGTCGCCGACCGGGCGCACGTTGAAGCCGATGATGATCGCGTCGGAGGCCGAGGCGAGCATGATGTCGCTCTCGGTGATTCCGCCAACGCCGTGGTGGATGATGTTGACCTTGATTTCCGACTGCGGCAGCTTTGCGATCTCGTCCTCGAGCGCACCAACCGATCCGGCGACGTCGGCCTTGAGGATCAGGTTGAGCGAGTTGAGCGTACCCTCCTGAGCCTGCGCGAAGGCGTCTTCCAGCGAGACTCGGACCTTGGAGCGCCGGGCGATCGCCTCGGTCTTGAGACGGTGTGCCCGATCGGCCGCCTGCTGGCGCGCGATCCGCTCGGTCTTGACGACCGTGAATGTGTTGCCGGCCTCTGGAACACCGTCGAAACCGAGAACTTCGACCGGAGCGCCGAGTTCGGCCTCGTCCTGGCGCTGGCCGATGTAGTTGCTCATCGCACGCACGCGACCCCATTGAGAACCGGCGACCATCGCGTCGCCGACGTTCAACTGCCCACGCTGGATCAGCAGCGTCGCAACCGGACCGCGTCCGGGATCCAGCTGAGATTCGATCACGGTGCCAGACGCGTCGGAGTCGGGATTGCCCTTGAGCTCCTCAACTTCGGCAACTAGCAGAAGCATGTCGAGCAGGTTCTCGAGACCGGTCTTCTGCTTGGCCGAAACGTCACAGAAAATCGTTTCTCCGCCCCAGTCTTCCGGCTGTAGCCCCATCGCAGAGAGCTCGGTGCGGACCTTTTGCGGATCGGCGCCTTCTTTGTCGATCTTGTTGACGGCGATCACCATCGGCACACCCGCCGCTTTCGCGTGGTCGATCGCTTCTTCGGTCTGCGGCATCACGCCGTCGTCTGCCGCGACAACGATCACGGCGATGTCGGTGACGCTGGCGCCACGCGCACGCATGGCGGTGAACGCCTCGTGACCAGGGGTGTCGATGAAAGTGATGACGCGTTCGCCACGGTGGACTTGGTACGCACCGATGTGCTGGGTGATGCCACCGGCTTCGCCAGCGACGACATCGGCTTCGCGAATTGCGTCAAGCAGCGACGTCTTACCGTGGTCGACGTGACCCATGATCGTGACGACCGGAGGGCGTTCTTGCAGATCGGCGGCGGTGTCGCCGTTGTCGATCGGGCCTTCCTTCTCGTCAGCAACGCTGACGACCTCGACGTTGCGGTCAAGTGTGTCGGCGAGTGCTGCGATCGCCGCATCGCTGAGCGTCTGCGTCAGCGTTGCCATCTCGCCGAGGCCCATCAGCGTCTTGATCATCTCCGCAGCAGGGACGCCGAGTGTCTCGGAAACTTCTTTGACGGTGGCGCCTGAATTGACCTTGACCAACTGCGTTGAAGGATCGATCACGACCTCTTCGCGCTCGACGGGCTCCTCAAATACGGGACGGCGTCGACGACCACCGCGACGCTTCTGAGC
>JBASTN010000067.1:0-12446 GCA_049274915.1 Solirubrobacterales bacterium | reverse complement strand
TCCTGATCACGCACACGCACTTTGACCACGTCGGCGCGGTTGCGGCGATGGCTCGACACACCGGCGCAGACGTCTGGGTGCCGAAGCTCGAGCGACCGATGCTCGCCGACATCAACAGCTACATGCGCATGACCGGGTTTGGCCCATTTGAAAGCTACGACGCCGAACACGATGTCGAGGGCGGCGACAAACTGCAACTTGCCGGGTTCGAGATCGACGTCTTCTTCACGCCCGGTCACAGCATCGGCCACGTCAGCTATTCGATTCCCGAGCACGGAGCATTGTTCTCGGGAGATGTGATCTTCCAGGGCTCGATCGGCCGCACCGACTTGCCGGGCGGTAATCATCAGACGCTGCTCGATTCGATCGCGATGCTCGCCGCCGAGATCGCACCGGAGACGGCGATCTTTCCGGGGCACATGGGCGTCACGACGATGCATCAGGAGCAGGCGACCAACCCGTTCTTGGCGCGCGCCTGATGGCAGAGAAACTGCAGGCGCCGAAGGGCACATTCGACGTGCTCCCGCAGGACGCTCCGGCGCGTGCCGCGCTTTACGCCGGGGCTGCACGGCAGTTCAAGAACGCTGGATACGGACAGATTGAGACACCCGTTTTCGAGGACACAGCTCTGTTTGCCCGCGGCGTGGGAGAGTCCACCGACGTGGTCAGCAAGGAGATGTACAGCTTCATCGATCAAGGTGACCGGTCACTGACCTTGCGACCAGAAGGCACCGCGTCGGTCTGTCGTGCCTACGTCGAACATGGCATGCACAAGCTGCCCCAGCCGGTGAAGTTTTGGTACGCCGGGCCGTTCTTTCGTCAGGAGGCGCCGCAGGCCGGACGATTCCGCCAGTTCTTCCAGATCGGAGCGGAGGCGCTCGGCAGCGACGACCCGGCGCTCGATGCGGAGTCGATCACCCTGCTGGCGCGTCTGCTCAATTTCGCCGGGGTAGACGCGAAGCTGCGGATCTCGAGTCTCGGATCTCACGATCAACGCGCCGCCTACGGCGACCAGCTCAAGAGCTACCTGCGTGACCACGAAAGCGCGCTCTCAGACGACGTCCGTGAGCGGATCGAACTCAACCCGCTGCGGGCATTCGATGCCAAGCATCCCGGCACGCAGGCCGTGATGGCCGATGCTCCGCGTCTGTTGAACACGATCAATGCCGACGACCGCAGGCACTTCGACGACGTCCTGGCACTGCTCGCCGAAGCTGGTGTGAGCTACGAGATCGACGATTCTCTGGTGCGCGGGCTCGACTACTACACGCGCACCGTCTTTGAGTTCGTCAGCGAGCAGCTTGGTGCTCAGAGCGGAGTCGGTGGTGGAGGGCGCTACGACGGGCTGGTCGAGATGCTCGGAGGGCCGGCGACCCCCGGAGTCGGCTGGGCGGCCGGCGTCGAACGAATCCTCACGGCGGGATCGCTGGCCGATCAGAACACTGCAGGCGGGACCAACGTCTTCGTCGCGATCGAACCAGGCAGCGACGTTGCGCCCGCGTTTCGGCTGACGACCGCGCTGCGCGACCACGGGATCGCTGCGACGATGGAACTGTCGGGCCGGTCGATCAAAGGCCAGCTCAAGCAGGCCGATCGAGTTGGTGCGTCGCACGTTGTCGTCTTCGGCGGCGAGCGCGGCGCATACGATGCGGCGATCAAGAATCTTCAGGCCAGGCGGCAGGCCGAGCTGACCGGGTTGACCGGCGAAAACTTCATCGAATCAATCATCAAGGGGCTAGGCGCATGACTTCAGCAGCAGACGGCCGACACGAACCGCTGGCTCCGCCGCGTTCGAACCGCTACCGAGACACCTGGTGCGCCGGCGCCACCGAGCAACCGGTCGGTCGTGAGATAGCCGTCAGCGGCTGGGCGCACCGCCGCCGCGACCACGGCGGACTGGTGTTTATCGACCTGCGCGACCGCAGCGGCCTCTTGCAGATCGTCTTCCATCCAGAATCGGCGTCCGAGGCTCACGGCGTGGCCGGCACGCTGCGTGCGGAGGACGTCGTCAGCGTTCGCGGCAAGCTGGTCAAGCGCTCCGACGAGACGATCAACCCGATGCTGCCGACCGGGCACCTCGAGCTACAGGCCAGCTCGATCGAGATTCTTGCGCGCTCAGAGACCCCGCCGTTCCAGGTGGACGATGACGGTCCAGTCGACGAATCGCTGCGTCTGCGACACCGCTACCTCGACCTGCGTCGCGGCACGATCACGCCAAACTTGGAGACGCGGCACAAAGTCACTCAGACGATGCGCCAGGTTCTAAACGCCGCCGACTTTCTCGAGATCGAAACTCCGAATCTCACCCGCCCGACGCCGGAAGGCGCGCGCGACTACATCGTTCCCAGCCGCGTCAAGCCCGGCAGCTGGTACGCCTTGCCACAGAGTCCACAGCTCTACAAACAGCTGCTGATGATCGGCGGCATCGAGCGTTACTTCCAGATAGCGCGCTGTTTCCGCGACGAGGATCTCCGCGCCGATCGCCAGCCCGAGTTCACCCAGCTCGACCTCGAGATGTCCTTCGTCGAAGAAGACGACGTCATCGACATCACCGAGCGGGTACTCACGGCGGTACTCGCCGAAGGCGGCATTCACGTAGAGGCACCGTTTGAGCGGATCACCTACGCCGACGCGATCGCGCGATTCGGAAAAGACGCGCCAGATCTGCGTTACGGCTTAGAGATCACCAACCTCGACGCGACGTTCGCCAACAGCGAGTTCAAGGTCTTCGCCAGCGTCCTCGGCGATGGCGGCACCGTCCGCGCGATCAACGCCGGTCAGCGTGAGCTTTCGCGCTCGGATCTCGATGAACTGACGGAGTTTGTCCGCGGCCACGGTGCCGGCGGTTTGGTCTGGGCGTTCGTCGAGGAGGACGGCGCCTGGCGCTCACCGATCACGAAGTTCCTCAGCGACGAGGAGCGTGCCGCGGCAGTGGCGGCGCTCGACGCTCAGCCCGGAGATCTGTTGCTGGCCGTCGCCGACAGTGATCCAATGACTGCTGCCGGTGCGCTCGGCGCGCTGCGCGAGAAGCTCGCTCGCCGATTCGAGTTGATCCCTCTGGGTGTGCATCGCCTGGTCTGGGTCGTCGACTTTCCGATGGTCGAATGGAACAAGGACGAGCAGCGCTGGGATCCGCTGCACCATCCCTTCACCGCCCCAGACGGCGACCTCGCCGACCCAGCGAACCTGATGTCGCGCGCCTACGACATCGTGATGGACGGTTGGGAGATCGGCGGTGGCTCGATTCGTATCAACACGGTCGAGACACAGCGGGCGATCCTCGATTTGATCGGCATCGACGCCGCCGAGGCCGACGATCGCTTCGGCTTCTTGCTTGAGGCGCTGAAATACGGGGCACCGCCGCACGCCGGCCTGGCGATTGGGCTTGACCGCCTGGTTGCTCTGATCACCGGTGCCGAGTCGATCCGCGACGCGATTGCGTTTCCGAAGAGCGCGACGGGGGCGGACCCTCTCACCGGCGCACCGGCAGGCGTCGACGACAAGGCGATTCGTGACGTACATCTCGTCTCGACCGCTCCGAAGCCCGAAACGCAGCCGCAGGCCGCCACGACGGAGTAGCCGATGGGCTTGTTTGGCCGCCGCCGACCGCAGCGAACCAGCAAGATCAAGCTGCACGTCGCTGACGCGGCGTTTGACGAGTGGCCGATCGTCGCCGACTATGAGCAGCTGACGACTGCAATGGCGTTCTGTCAAGTGTTGCGCGACGCCGGGATCGCCGCCGAACTGACCAGCGACTGGGAGCTCGACAACTTCGGAGCCGGTGACATCGCGCTGCGTGTGCACCCGGACGAGGACCAGTTTGCGGCTCGCGACCTGATTGATATCGCGCCGGAAACCGAGATCGACGAGGACGAGGAATTCGACGATTGGCTCGCGACCTGACGCGTAAATCACGCTTAATCACCTGAACTCAAGTATTAACTGGATTGTGACGATGCCGCGAGATGTGCAGGTAACGGGCCTCCGCTCGTAGAACACAACCGCTAATGCGCGATATCCAAATTTCAAAACCGGTACTGATCGCTCTGGTCGGGGCGATTCTCGTCGCTGGCTTCATGCTTTACAGCTCGAGTCAGTCCACCGATGAGATCGTTCCGACGACTCCTGCTCCGACTGCCGCGACCGGACAGACCGGACCAGGTTCCTCCGGCGCGACTGGCGCGACCGGCGCTACGGGGCCGACCGAGACCAAGACCGAGGCCGCTGCCGCTCGCCGCAAGCGCCTGATTGCTGCTGCGAAGAAGGCCGGCATACCGTTGAACGTCTACCTCGCGCGTCGCTCCGGCAAAGAGGTGATCATCTTTTTCTGGGAACCGCGCGGCAAGGACGACAAGCGCACAAACGACTCGATCAAGGCGGTTGAGAAGCGACGCAAGAACGTCGTCGTCTTCCGTGAACGGATCGCCAACAAGTCGAGGTACGACGGCATCGCCGAAGCGGCGAAGTTGACGCAGACGCCTTCGATCGTGATGCTCTATCGCAGCGATGCGGACTCGTATGAGGGCTTCATCGACGCCGGCACGCTCAACGCGCGCGTCGGTCGTCTCAGCGACTGACGACCTGCCGCAGCGTTTCATCACAGCGGTTCATTGCAGCGGCTCATTACCCTGTGGGTTGGTGGCCTGACCGGCCGCACAACACACTCGTGCTCGCATTCGACTCCCCATTTCACGACCACGCCAGCTCGCCCCGCGGGCTTGAGGCGATTCCCGGCGACGGCTACAGCGGCGCCGCCGGCGGTTCGATCTGCGGCGATCTGCTGACGATCGGGTTCGCGGTTCGTGACGGCCGCATCTCCGCTGCCGGCTTTAACGTTGAAGGCTGCACGGCAGCCACCGCCGCTGCCAGCGCGGTGGTCGAGATGATTAACGGTGCGACGGTGCTCGAAGCCGCAAGGATCGGGCGAGACGAAATTTCTGCCGAACTCGGAGGTTTGAGTCCGCAGCGAGTTCACGCCGCCGTGCTCGCCGAAGAGGCGCTGCATCGTGCGCTTGGAGCCTGTGTCGGTGACCCAGAGATCGCCTCGCTCGCGGAGCCCGATCCTCGGCGGGTGTTGGTGGCGATGAGTGGCGGGGTCGACAGCGCTGTCGCGGCGTCGCTGCTCGCTGAGCGTGGTTCGTCGACCGTTGCGCTGACCTTGCAGTTGTGGGACGACCCCGGCACCGATGGCACCGTCAGCTGTTGCTCACCGCAGGCCGTTACCGCTGCCCGCCGTCTCGCGCAGGGCATGGGCATGCCGCACTTCACTTTGGATCTGCGTGACGCGTTCCGTCGCGGAGTGGTCGACCCCTACATCGGTGCCTTCGACGAGGGTTTGACGCCCAATCCGTGCGTCGGCTGCAACGGTCATGTGCGTTTCGATGCGCTCGACGCGGTGCGCGATCGCCTCGGCGCGGCGAAGCTCGCGACCGGTCACTACGCACGCATCGAGGAAGACGCCGACGGTCCGCTGCTGGCGCGCGCCGTCGACGACCGCAAAGACCAGACTTACATGCTCGCGGCCGTCGATCCCACGCTGCTCGCTCGAATCGAGTTCCCGCTTGGATCACTGACAAAGCCGGAGGTGCGCCGTCGCGCGGCGGTCGCCAAGCTCTCGGTGGCCGAAAAGCCGGAGAGTCAGGACCTCTGCTTTCTTGCCGGAATCGGGCGCGACGGTTTCTTGAAGCGGCACGGTGGTCGCGGCGATCACCCGGGTGCGATCGTCGATCGCGAGGGGCAGACGGTCGGTCGCCATCGCGGGGCACACCGCTTCACGGTCGGGCAGCGGCGCGGTCTCGGTGTCGCTGCGCCGGAGCCGCTCTACGTATTGAGGATCGACACCGACTCGAATGAGGTCGTGGTCGGGCCACGCGACGCACTGGCGGTAGAGACTGTTCGGTTGTTCGGCGCGCGGTTGCTGCGTGACGGCGACCAGGTCGACCGCGTCAAGCTGCGATACCAGACCGAGCCGGCCGCCTGTCGGATTGAAGGGTCACCGCTCGCCGGGCGTCATCGCGAGCTCGAGATCACGCTTGCTGATCCGGTACTAGGTGCCGCTCCGGGCCAGGTCGCTTGCTTGATGCGTGGAGGCGCGGTGATCGGTTGGGCGACGATCGCACGGCCCGACGCGCCGGTTGCGCGCGAATCCGTCGGCGGACGCGCCAAACTACACGCCTGACCGCGCCTACTTCGGCGTCCGGCGAACTACTGACCACACCTTTCAGAGATGAATTCGAACGAGATCCGCGAGACCTACCTGGCCTTCTTTGAGGCCCAAGGCCACCTGCGCATGCCGTCGGCGTCGCTCGTCCCTGCGCAGGGTGACGCGTCCGTGCTGCTGACGACCGCCGGAATGCAGCCGTTTAAACCGTTCTTCCGCGGCCAGGAGACCCCGCCGAGCACGCGGTTGACGAGTTGTCAGAAGTGCTTCCGCACGACCGATCTCGACGAGGTCGGTAAGACAGCGCGGCACCTGACGATGTTCGAGATGCTCGGAAACTTCAGTTTCGGCGACTACTTCAAAGAAGCGGCGATCGGCTTTGGCTACGACCTTGCAATCGAAGGCTTCGGCTTCGATCCGGACAGGGTCTGGATGACCGTCTTCGGCGGCGACGAAGAGCTTGGCCTCGGCGCCGACGAAGAGGCGATCGAGTTCTGGCGAGCAAAAGGCGTGCCCGACCAACAGATCGTGCGTCTCGGTCGCGAAGACAACTTCTGGCAGGCCGGGCCGACCGGCCCGTGCGGACCGTGCAGCGAGCTCTACTTCGACCGGGGCCTCGAGTTCGGTGCAGAGACCGACCGCCCTGGCAGCGACAGCGAGCGGTTCCTCGAGTTCTGGAATCTCGTCTTCATGCAGTACGAGATGGCCGATGACGGATCCCTGAGTGAGCTGCCGGCGAAGAACATCGACACCGGTATGGGTCTCGAACGAATGGCGGCGATCCTGCAGGACAAGCCGTCCGTTTACGAGACCGACAACTTCTGGCCGCTGATCGAGCTCGGTCAGGAGCTCGCGGGTGTCGCCTACGGATCCGATCCCGCAGTCACCAAGGCGTTGCGCGTCCTGGCCAACCACTCGCGCTCGATGGCATTCCTGATTGCCGACGGCGTGGTGCCGAGCAATGAGGACCGCGGTTACATCTTGCGCCGCGTGATGCGCCGTGCGATTCAGCAGGGGCGATCGATCGGTCTCGACAGCTGCCTGGTCGCATTTGCGGACAAGGTGATTGAGGTCATGGGCGAGGCATACCCTCAGCTGCACGCGCACCGTGACGGCATAGTCCAGTGGGCGACCTCTGAAGAGGAAGGCTTCGGCCGCACGATCGTCGCCGGGACACAGTTGCTGCAGGAGTTGATCGACGACGCCAAGGCGTCCCACACTTCTTGGATCGAGGCCGCCGATGCCTTCCAGCTGCACGATACGTTCGGCTTCCCGTATGACATGACCAAAGAACTGCTCGCGGCCGAAGGTCTCAGCGTTGACGACGCAGGTTTCGAAGAACTGATGGATCAACAGCGCGACCGCGCGCGGTCCGGTACGAGCAAGGCTGCCGCTGTTGATGGCGGACACGCAGCGATCGAACAGTTCGCCCGCGCCGCCGACCGCCCGAGTGAGTTCGTCGGCTACGCCGATCTGACCTACGAGACGCACGTCGTAGCCGTGGCTCCGGACCCCCGCGGTGCCGACGATCATGTGCTGCTGAAACTTGCCGAAAGTGTCTTCTACGCCGAAGGCGGCGGACAGGTATCAGACGCCGGATCGCTGAACGCCGAAGGCGCGTCCGGCAGCATCGTCGACGTTTACCGCATCGGCGACGACCAGGTCGTGCTTGTCAAGGTCGAGAGCGGAGCGTTCACGGCCGGGGCTCACGTCACTGCGTCGGTCGATCGGTCCTCACGTTTTGCAACCGCAACTCATCACACCGCAACCCATCTTTTGCACGCCGCGCTGCGGGAGCGACTCGGTGGGCACGTACGCCAGGCCGGTTCGGCAGTGCGGCCCGACAAACTGCGCTTCGACTTCACCCACGGTCACGCGCTGAGTCGCGAAGACATCGTCGCCGTCGAAGACCGCGTCAACGGCTGGATCGCCGAGAATCACCGCGTCCACGCCGTCGTGACGACAAAAGACGAGGCCGAGCGACTAGGTGCGATGGCACTGTTCGGGGAGAAATACGGCGACCAGGTGCGAATGGTCGAAGTCGGAGACGGACAGATCGCGGTTTCGCGAGAACTCTGCGGTGGCACTCACGTGGCGTCGACCGGCGAGGTCGGAGTGTTCACGATTTCCCAAGAAACCTCGAGCGCGGCAAACGTACGTCGGATCGAGGCACTGGCAGGACCGGCGGCGTCAACTCTGCTGCGCCAACGCGGGCAGGAACTGCGCGAAGTTGCCGAGGCACTGCGCACCGCGCCGGAGCAGGCGGCCGAGACGGTCCGCGATCGTGAACAGAAACTGAAGAAACTGCAGAAAGCTGGCAAGCAGGGCGGCGGCGTCACCGAGGACGCGATAGCCGCGCTCGGTGACCAGGTAGGCGGGATTGCCGGCACCCGGGCTCTGGTTGCGGCTCTCAACGGTGAGACGATTGGCGAAGAGGCCGTGAAGGATCTTCGCGCCTTGAGTGATCGGCTGCGCGACAAGTTCTCTGCCGAAGTGGTCGTGCTCGGTTGCGCCGTCGGCGGCCGTGTGCAGGTCGTCGCAAACGTGCAACCTGCGGCGATCGAACGCGGCATCAAGGCCGGAGAGCTTGCGCGGCTTGCGGCCGAGATGGTCGGAGGAGGCGGTGGCGGTCGTGACAACCTCGCCCAGGCCGGCGGCAAAGACGCCGCGAAACTGCCAGAGGCGCTCGACGCCGTTCGTGCGGCGATCGCGAGCGCCGGCGCCGCTTAGCCTGTGCGCATTCTCGCGCTCGACCACGGAAGTGCGCGCTGCGGCTGTGCCGTCAGCGATCCGACCGGAACGCTCGTTCGTCCGCTTTCGGCGATCGTCAAACCCGATACGCAGCCGGGGCTGGAGCAGATACAAGATTTGATCGAAGAACTCTCCCCACGACTAGTACTGGTTGGATTGCCGATTCTCGAAAGCGGAGAGGAAGGGTCCCAGGCCGCCGCGGCACGCTCGTTCGTCGGTCGTCTCGCGGCTCGGGCCGAGGTCCCCGTCGAGCTTTATGACGAACGTTTCACGACCCGACAGGCGCGCGAGAGCCAGTCGTACGGCGCAGGAGCGGATCGCGATTCCCTGGCGGCGGCGCACCTGCTTGAGGCATACCTACACGCCGCGAGTGCCTCGGAGGAACCTTCGTGAACTCGCGCACACCGGAGGAGCGCGAACGCGCGCGGCTCGAACGCGAACGCAAGCGTGGGAACCTTCCGCCCGACGCCACAACGCAGCCACCGCAGTCGCGGCCTGCCGACGCGACCGTGATGGGCTCGCAGGTTCCGCCCCCAAACAATCCGCCCGTTCCACCACCACCACCGTCTTGGAGCGGACGTACTGAAGAGCGGTTCGCTGCAGCCAACGCGTTGGCTGATTCCCCGGCTGGCGAACGGCCGCCGGTTCGGCCGGAGGCAGCGGAAGCTCCTGCAAAGCGCCTGCGGACGCGGCTAGTCGTTTTGATCGCCGTGCTCGTCGTAGCGTGGCTACTGCTTTCGACATTCCAACCTTTTGCGGGCGATGGCAAGGGGCAAGGCGAGGTGCTAGTGACCGTGCCCGAAGGCGCGAGCATCGGCACGATCGGTGAGCTGCTCGATCAGAAGCGAGTGATCGATCACAAACGCTTTTTCGGCTGGCGAGCAAAACTGTCGGGCAGGTCCGACGATTTCAAAGCCGGGCGCTATCGGTTTGCCGCCGACATGAGTTACGGAGCCGCGATCGACCGACTTGTCGAAGGGCCAAACGCCACAACCACAACCACAACCGTCACCGTGATCGAAGGTCGCTCGCGTTACGAAGTCGCGCAGCAGTTGACGGAGTCGGGCGTGGGGGGCGACTATATGGCGGCTACGACCAGTACGCGGCGGCTCAACCCCGTTCGCTACGGAGCGCCGAGGGGCACCTCCAATCTTGAAGGCTTCCTTTTTCCGGCCACCTATGAGCTGCCGGCCGGTGGCGACGCTGCGGCATTGGTCGCTCAGCAGGTGACTGCGTTCAAGGACAGTTTTGCCGCCGTCAGCTTGCGCCGCGCGCGCAGCAAGAACCTCACGGCGTACGACGTCCTGACGATCGCTTCGCTAATCGAGCGAGAAGTCCAGGTGCCAAGCGAGCGGCGTCTTGTCGCGGCGGTTATCTACAACAGGCTGAAGGCGGGAATTCCGCTCGGCATCGACGCCACCACTCGATTCGAGACGAGAAACTGGACCGAACCGTTGACCAAGGCCGTTTTGCAGAAGGACTCACCGTTCAACACGCGTACCAACAAGGGTCTTCCGCCCGGCCCGATCGGCAGCCCCGGCCTGGCGTCGATCAAGGCGGCGGCGAATCCGGCGAGCGTCGGATTCCTGTATTACGTGGCCAACCCGTGCAAACCGGGGGCACACGCATTCTCATCAACTGACGCCGAGTTCCAGGCAGATGTCGCGCGTTACGAGGCGGCGCGCGCCAACGCCGGTGGAAAGCAACCCAGTGGCTGTTGAACACCTATTTCCGACCGGCGGTCGCTTCGGCGTCGTCGGTGACCCGGTCGGCCACAGTCGCTCGCCGCAGCTGCACCGGGCGGCTTACGCCGCGCTCGGCATAGACGCCGACTACCAGCGCCTGCCGATTCCCGCCGACCTCTTTGATCAGACCGTTCGTGCGCTCCACGGCTCGGGGTTCTGCGGAGTCAACGTGACGATTCCGCACAAGACCGCGGCTCTGGCGGTTGCCGACGAATGTTCGGCCGATGCTACGGCGATTGGCGCGGCCAACACCTTGACGCTGCGGGCCGACGGCACAATTCGCGCCGACAACACCGACGCGCCCGGGCTACTTGCTGCGATCGGCACTGAATCGTCGTTCGGTAGTGCGCTGGTGCTGGGTGCCGGAGGTACCGCGCGGGCGGCCGTACACGCGCTCGCCAGTACCGGCACCGCGGTCACAATCTGGAATCGCACGACCGCCAAGGCTCTCGAGCTGGCGAACGAGTTCGGCGTCGATCATGCGTCAGAGCTCGATGCCAGCAACGCGCAACTGGTTGTCAACACCACCGCCGTCGGCATGGACCCGCGTGACACCGTCGAGTCGCTACTGGCACAGCTGCCGCTCGATCATCAGTCTTTGCGGGGAAAGACCGTCGTCGACTTTGTTTACCGGCAGAACGGCAGTCCCTTGGCCCTACTCGCTAGCGAGAGCGGCGCGACGGTGATCGAAGGATCCGAGTTGCTCGTCCGCCAGGCGGCGCTGAGTTTTGAGCTCTGGTTTGATCGCGAGCCGCCGCTAGAAGTCATGCGCGCGGCGTTCGACAATCCAGCTGACTGATCGAACTCGCCCGGTCGCTGGACGGCCGTGTTAAAGCCGACCGCGGTTTTCGACGATGCAGCCGGTGATGTTCGCATTGCCTCCGTCAGCATGCGCACGCGTGAGCGTGTCGTCGACCCGCTTTATGGCCGCGTCGATCGGCCTGCTGCTGGCACTTGCCCTTTTGTTCGGAGCGATACTCGGAACCGGCAGCGCTGAGGCAGCGAAGAAGAAAAAGAAGCGCGACAAGAAGTCGCCCTATGTAACGGCGGCGGTAACGGTCGACTCAGACGGTGACGGCCGTGTCGACGGACTGCTGATCACTTACTCCGAGAAGGTCAAGGTCGCCAAGATCAAGGCCGGCAAGGGCAAGGTAAAGAAAAAGAACAAGAACAAGAAGAAGCAGCCCTGGGCTGCGCCCGGACGCACGCTCGGTGCGATCAAAGTCACCGGCGGCGGCAAGCAGATTCTGGTCGCCCTCTCACCTGGGCCGACGGCTGATTCTGCTGAAGTTCCCCAACTTTCCTACCGGCGAGTCCCGAAGGGCGCTAAGGGTGTCGTCGACCGCGCCGGTAACCAAGCACTGACGACGGCCGTCCGCGCCACCGACGGGCTCGCCCCGCAGCTGCTGAGCGCTCGCACCGCGGATACCAATCTCAACGGCAGAATCGACACCTTGATCCTGACCTACAGCGAGCTTGTCGATGCACCGCAGCCTGCGAGCTACATCGTCGGTGGATACGCCGTCACGAGTGCCACGGCTTCGGGGGTCACAGTCACACTTGGACTCGCCGAGGGCACGACCGACACCAGCGCGGCGCCATCCGTAGCCGCAATCGCCGGTGCCGACAAGGATGTTGCCGGCAACTCTCAGGCTTCAGATCTGACCAAAACAGCCGCCGACGGCACGCCGCCCGCAGTGATCGACGCGGTGACGGCCGACACGAACGCCAACGGTCGGATCGATCAGATCGCCGTCAAGTTCTCGGAGCTGATCCAGCACAACCTCGAG
>JBASTN010000066.1:0-39630 GCA_049274915.1 Solirubrobacterales bacterium | reverse complement strand
CGACCCCGGCCTTACGTTGATCAGGCATTCACGAAACCATTCCCACTCGTCCGCTTCTCGGACCGGGTGCTAGATATGACCGAAAGGGGCGTGCGTAAGCATGAAACGAACAACATTCATATGCGGCTTTAGTCTCGCCGCAGTGCTGGCGCTGATGTTGCCGGCGACCAGTTTCGCCGTGGTGGAGCACACGATTCCGAACGTCTCGGAATCTGACTCTCTCAGCGTCGGAATCAACAGCATGTGGGTCGTCATCTCGGCCGTGCTGGTCATCTTCATGCAGGCCGGTTTCGCGTTCCTTGAAATCGGCTTCTCGCGTGGAAAGAACGCCGGCACGATCATCGCGAAGATTCTCACGAACTTCTCGATCGCCGCGATTTGTTACTACGCCGTCGGATTCGCGTTCGCATTCGGCCCCGGTGACATCATCGGCGACACCGGATTCTTGCTTCGCGACTACGGCGGAGACCCGCAAGCGGTGTTCTTCCCCGACGGCCTTGGCCTGTCAAACGCGTCGATTGAGGCAAAGTGGCTCTTCCAGTTCGCATTCTGTGCGGTCTCGCTGGCGATCGTCTGGGGCACCACGCTTGAGCGCATCAAGTTCGGCGTATACGTGATCTACTCGATCGTGTTCGCGTCGTTCATCTACCCGATCGGCTCGCACTGGGTCTTCGGTGGTGGATGGCTGCAGTCCAACCTCGGTATGCAGGACTTCGCCGGTTCGACCGCAGTTCACTTGATCGGAGCGACCGGTGGTCTTGCGGCCCTGCTGTTGCTTGGACCGCGTAAGGGCAAGTATGTCGACGGCAAGCCGCGGGCGATCCCCGGGCACAACATGCCGCTGTTCGGCCTCGCCTGTTTCATTCTGTTGATCGGCTGGTTCGGCTTTAACGCCGGCTCGACGCTCGGTGGACTTGACGGACGCTTCCCCGAGGTGGCGATGGTCACTCTGCTCGGAGCGGCCGCTGGTGTCATCGGTGCACTGATCACCGGCCTGGTGATGCAGAAGACGATCGACATCGGCATGGTCGGCAACGGTCTGATCGCTGCACTCGTTGGTATCACCGCTCCATCTGGATACGTGGAACCGTGGGCGGCACTGCCGATTGGTTTGATCGCAGGTGCGATCGTTGTGGTCGGAGTGGTCTTGATCGACAAGAAGCTCGACGACCCGGTTGGTGCTCTCTCGGCGCACGGACTCGCCGGTATCTGGGGAACACTCGCGTGCGGAATTTTCACGCACCCGGATCTGGCGGCTTACAACGCGTTCGGTGAAGCTGGCCTGTGGTACTCCGGCAGCTTCCACCAGCTCGGTGTTCAGGCACTCGGTGTCGTGGTTGTCTTCGCGTTCGTGTTCGTGCTGTCGTTCATCACCTTCGCGATCATCAAGGCCACTTACGGACTGCGTGTCAGCGAAGCCGAAGAAGACGCCGGTCTCGACATCGTCGAGCACGGCATGTACGGGTACCCGGAGCAGTTCATTCCGGCGACCGAACTCGTCGGCAGCGGTCTTCCGGGCTCGCCCACCCACGCATCGTCCGTTCTGTCTGGATCACCCGAGAGCGGCGGCACGCCCGTCGGCTCGATGGCCTAAGGGGGCTGAGAAACCATGAAGAAAGTCGAAGCCTTCGTCCGGCACGAAGCATTTGAGTCGATCCGCAAAGAGCTGCTCGACGCAGGAATTCCGAGCCTGTCGATCACCGACGTTAAGGGTTCCGGCCGCCAGAAGGGCATCACGGAGAGCTACCGCGGCTCCGAACTGGTGATCCACCTGCGTCCGAAGCTCAAGATTGAGTGTGTCGTCGACGACGCCGAGGTCGCCACAGTGACCGACGTGATTCTCAAGTACGCCCGCACCGGCGAAGTCGGCGACGGCAAGGTCTTCATTCTTCCCGTGGATGATGCAGTCCGAATTCGTACCGGTGAGCGTGGTGCGGCGGTGCTCCAGTCGCATGAGGCGGAAGAGATTCCCTCCGGGGTGTAGGACACCCCAGCCTGGGTGGTGGATGGATGGATGGAGCGCCTCCGGTCCGAAAAGGGTCGGGGGCGTTTCCATCTGCGCATGCTGACTTTTCGGAAACCAGGCTGCAACCCGCTTAAGTTCCTAGCTCAAACGCCGATCCAACTGGTGGATTTGCCCCGTAGTCCGGACGCTATATTGGACGCGGATACTGCATCAGATGGTTTTCATCGACATTCCCGCAATCACTTTGCCAATCACCTTGCTCAGGGCCGTTCATAGGCCGATCGGCAACCTATAAAGGAGCCGGTCAATGGCGCTTTCCGATATCACTCTGCAGCTCGCCGGCGAATCCGGCGAAGGCGTCATATCCGGAGGCGACCTTTTCACCTCCGGCGCAGCGCGTGCTGGCTACTGGGGACTGACTTTCCGCACATACCCGGCGGAGATCAAGGGCGGTCCGTGCATGTTCCAGGTGCGCATCGGTTCCAGTCGGATCCGCTCGATCGGAAACCAGACTGACCTTTTGATCTGCTTTAACCAAGAGGGTTTCGACCTTCAGCACGAGACAGTCGGCGAGTCAGGCATCATCATCGCCGACGCCGAGTCGTGCAAGGTCACCGACGAGTTCCTCTCGCGTTCTTACGAAGTGCCGTTTAGCGCCTTGGCCGAAGAAGCTGGCGGCAGCCGCCGCGGCAAGAACATGGTCGTGGTCGGCGCCGTCTGCGGACTGCTTGACATCGACACCGCCGCGCTCGAAGACTCGATCCTCAAGCGCTACGCGCACAAGGGCGATGTTGGCGAAGCAAACATCGCATCGCTGAAGGCTGGCGAGGCGCACGCTCGCGCGAACCTTCCCGACGTCTGCAACGTTCAGCGCCCCGGCGAGCCGGAGCGCGAGCGCATCCTGCTCTCTGGCAACCAGGCGATCGTGGCTGGCGCCCTGCACGCAGGTCTCACCTACTACGCCGGCTACCCGATCACCCCGGCTTCCGACATTCTCGAGTCGCTCGCCGCGCGCCTGCCGCGCTTCGGGGGCGTCGCGATCCAGACCGAGGACGAGATCGCCGCACTCGCGAGCGTGCTTGGCGCGAGTTTTGCTGGCAGCAAGGCGATGACCGCGACCTCCGGCCCAGGGCTATCGCTGATGAGCGAACTGGTCGGACTCGCAGGCACCGCCGAGATCCCTGCTGTGATCATCGACGCGATGCGCGCCGGCCCATCGACCGGCATGCCGACCAAGACAGAGCAGTCCGACCTTAACCACGCTGTTTACGGATCACACGGTGAGGCGCCGCGCGTCGTCATCGCGCCGACCACGGTCGATGACTGCCTGACCTGCACGGTCGAAGCGTTCAACGCCGCCGAGAAGTACCAAGTGCCGGTGATCCTGCTTTCCGACCAGTCGCTCTCGCATCGTCTTGAGACGGTCGACCGTCCCGACCTCTCGACGATTGAAGTCGAGGAGCGCATCACGCCTGCAACCGCTGCCGCGGGCACGTCGTCCAACGGATCGATCAACACCACCAACGGTGCTTCACACGGTGTCGCCAACGCCGCCGGCGAGGTCACCGAGCCGGTCGATCGCTACAAGCGCTACACGCTGACCGAAGACGGCATCTCGCCGATGTCGATCCCGGGCGCCCCCGGTGCCTACGTCTCCACCGGCATCGAGCACGACGAGCTCGGTCATCCCGGATACACACCAGAACTTCACGTCTCGATGCAGGCGAAGCGCTGGGGCAAGCTCGACCCGCTCGCCGCGAACAGCCGGATTACGGTCTCTGGCCCCGAGAAGGCGGCGATCGGCATTCTCGGCTGGGGCTCGACCGAGGGCGCCGCGATCGAGGCCTCAGAGATTCTTCGCGAACGCGGCATCAGTGCCGCAACCTTCTACCCGCGGATCGTCTGGCCGATGCCGGCCGGGCGCATCAAGGCGTGGGCCGAAGGGATGGACACGATCGTCGTGCCCGAGGTCAACCTGATGGGTCAGTTCGCGCGGATGGTTCGCGCCGACTGTGAGATCCCCGTGATCTCTCAGACTCAGATCACCGGTCTGCCATTCACCGCCAAAGACATCGCAGATTTCTGCGAACAAAGCGTCAAGTCGGCCGCCGGAGCGGTCGCATAATGCGGTCGGCGACGACCAGCCAAGGAGAGTAGTAATGCGTGACGCCAAAGAATTCAAGTCCGACCTCAAGCCGATCTGGTGCCCCGGTTGCGGCGACTTCGGCGTACTGGCGGCCGCGTATCGCGCCTTCGCCGAACTCGATCTCGACCCGGACAAGACCGTGATTGTCTCCGGAATCGGCTGTTCCAGCCGTTTCCCCGGATTCGTCAAGACCTACGGATACCACGGCGTTCACGGCCGCGCCCTGCCGACAGCGATGGGCGTGAAGATGGCCAACCCTGAGCTCGAGGTGATCGCCGTCGGTGGCGACGGCGACGGATTCGCGATCGGCGGCGGGCACTTCCCGCACGCCGCGCGGCGCAACATCGACATCACCTACGTGATCATGAACAACCAGACTTACGGTCTCACCAAAGGCCAGGTCTCGCCGACTTCGCTGCACGACCAGAAGTCACCGACATCGCCGTTCGGCAACATGGAGCAACCGCTCAACACACTTGCCACGGCGATCGCTGCCGATGCATCGTTCGTCGCTCGCGGAGCCTCGTTCCGCGCCAAAGAGCTGACCGAGCTGGTGATCGCCGGTATGCAGAACCCCGGATTCAGCTTCATCGACGCCTACTCGCCCTGCACCGCGTTCAACAACAACACGCAGATCTGGAAGGACCAGGTCAACTTGCTCGACGAGGCGCACGACCCAATGGACCGCGCCGGCGCGTTCGCCAAGGCGCTCGACGACCCGATGACGCTCGGCATCTACTACAAGCACGAGAAGCCGACGATGGTCGAGCAGTTCCAAGCGCTAAAGGACGCAGCCGAACCCGGCGACGTCGACCAGTTGCTCGACACCTACGCGCTGAACATCAAGACAACGGCTTAGTCTGCGCGCGACGGCCGCGCGACACTATCTGTCTGTAGCTGAGCTGTCTGTAGCTGAGCTGTCAGTAGCCGAAGCTGACGGTCAGTCGAAAGCCGATTCGTCGAAGTTCGGAGTCGGATCGATCACGACGGTGCGACGTTCTGACGCCGGTTCTCCGTCGGCGAACACGGCCTTGCCGCCACCGAACACGTTGGTCGAGAGGCTGTAGCTGACCGCATGCTTGCCGCGACGCAGCGGCGTGACCTTGAGCTTGAACGTTTTCGATTCGCCGGCCGTCAGCGGGCCCGCGTCGAAGGTGTCGGCGAGCGCGGCACTGTACGGAGTCTGGTCGCCGCGGGAGTCTTCGTCGCGCAGCCAGACCGGTCGCGTCCTGGTCGCCTGACCCTCTTGTTCGACGTACTTACGCAGCCCTGTAATCGTCACTGCGAGGTTGTCGATGTCCTTGGCGTCGTCGTTGCGCACGGTGATCTTCATCTCAACCGGTGTGCCGAGGTGTTGGCGCTTCGGGAAGTCCCAATCGGTCACGGCGACCGTCCAGGTGCCGGTTTCGGCGTCACGATTTTGCACGTTGCTGTCGCCGCAGCCGCCCGCGAACACGCCCGCCAGCGTCGCAACTGCGACGGTCAGCGCGACCCTCCTGATCCGTGTCGCCGAAGCGCGTGCTGTCTCCATCGTGGCCTCCACCGTTAGAACGCGCTCGACCATACCAGTCACTTCAGCGGGGAACCGCATTGCCGTGCAGGATTCAGCGGCAGAATGCGAAACGCCGCAAGGTATGCTTTTGAATCGGAACCCGGGGAATTTCCAAGAGTTTAGGATGACGAAAGGGATGGGGCTGCTGTGAGTTTCGCGACTCGCGCTTATGAAGGCGTGAGGGAATATCTCGTCGAGATCGGCGAGATGGTGATCTTGGCTGGTAAGACGATCATGTCTGCCATTCGCCCGCCGTACCCGTACGGCGGCGAATTCGTGCAGCAGTTTCTCTTCGCCCTGAAGCTCTGCTGGTTCCCGTTGATCGTCGCGACGATCGCTGCCAGCTACGGCGCGCCGGGTCTGCAGGCCGCGAACTTCGCGACCTTGTTCGGCTCGCTCGACCGCCTCGGCGGTTTCTTCGTGCTCGCCTCGATTCGCGAGTTCGCACCGTTCCTCACGGCGATCATCGTCGCCGGAGTGGCCGGCACCGCCATCACCGCCGACCTCGGCGCTCGCAAGATCCGTGAGGAGCTCGACGCTCTCGCCGTGCTCGGCGTTGACGCGATCAAGAACCTGGTTGTCCCGCGCTTCTTCGCGCTGATGATCATCACCGGTCTGTTCGACATCTTCGCTCTGATCCTCGGTATCTCTGGCGGCGTGCTCGCCACGATGGTTAACGGCGCACCGCTTGGACCGTTCTGGGCCACCTTTTTCACCAACGCGTCGGTCACCGACCTCTGGGGCTCGCTGGTCAAGACCACGATCTTCGGCGCGATCATCGCGATCGTCTGTTGTTACAAGGGCATGAGCGCGCAGGGCGGCGCCGAGGGCGTCGGCCGCGCCGTCAACCAGGCGGTCGTGATCGCCTTCATCGGCGTCTTCGCGTTCAACTACATCTTCACCGAGACACTGCTCGCGACTCACCCCGAAATCACGGCGATCAGGTAAACGGACGAGATTGAGCTTCTGATGGTCGCGGTGCGCAGCAAACTAGAGGAGTGGGTCGAGGCATTCGGCCGCGTCGTCAAGTTTGGCTCCGAGGTCGTCGCCGACATCTACCTCGGCCGCGTAATCACTTTCTTCGGTGAGGTCTTACGTCAAGCAGGCGTGCTGATCATCGGTTCTTCGATCGTCATCTGGACGATGATGTTTTTCGTCGGGCTGCAGTGCGGTATCGAAGGCGCCTACTTCACCCGCTCGCTCGGTGCGCCCGCCTACGCCGGCGTGTTCACCGCCTGGTGCGACCTGCGAGAGATCGCCCCCTACGCCTTCGGCTGGATGATGTGCGCCAAGGTCGGCACCGGAATCGTCGCCGAACTCGGCTCGATGCGCATCAACGATGAAATCGACGCGCTTGAAGTCATGGGTATCGACTCAGTGCTGTTTTTGGCGGCGACGCGCCTGCTCGCGGCCTGGATCGTGCTGCCGTTCCTATACGTCTCTGGTGTCGGTGGCGCCTACTTCGCGTCGTACCTGGCGGTGGTCCAGCAGATCGGAGATGTCTCGAGCGGTTCTTACAGCCTGATTTTCTGGCTGTTCCAAAACCCCCCAGATCTCTTATTCAGTCTTATTAAGGCCATGTTTATGGCCACAGGGATCGTCATTATCGCGTGTTACTACGGGTACAACGTGACTGGTGGCCCGGTCGGGGTGGGCGTGGCTACCGCTAAATCGATGGTTGCAAACATCGTCGTCGTCCACTTGGTCGCGATGATGGGAACAGTTTTCTTCTGGGGCGCCAATCCAAGAGCGCCGATAGGTGGATAGTGGGATGGATCCCTTTTCACAACAGCTAGACCTGCCCAGTCCCATCCAGTTTCAATTGGAGCAACAATGAGCGACGACAAGAATCAGACTGGCCACGGCCAGAACGACCATGGAGATGGCATCGTCTCCGACGACGCTGCAGAGCGCGGCGACGAGCGCGTCACCGAAGTCGCGCCGATCGTTCCCGCACACAATCTCAGCCCGCTCGAGGCCGCGACCGCCGCGCACAACAGGCCGCCGTCGATGAGTCATGCCGAGCACCTCGAAGAGGCTGGCGGCGACCCGTACGCATGGCACTCTCAGACTCCGCGCGCCCACGGCGCCGAGCGCTCAGCGATCCAGTTCAAGAACGTTCACAAGGCCTTCGGCCGCAACAAGGTGCTCAACGGCCTTGATCTCGAGATCCCCGAAGGCCAGATCTCGATGATCCTCGGCCCGTCAGGTACCGGTAAGTCGGTCTGCATCAAGCACATGGTCGGACTGCTCTACCCAGACCAGGGCGATGTTCTCGTGCACGGCGAGTCCGTGCCGAACATGGAAGACAGTCGTTTGTTCGATGTGCGCAAGAAGTTCGGCGTGCTGTTCCAGGACGGCGCGCTGTTCGGATCGATGAACCTCTTTGACAACGTTGCGTTCCCGCTTCGTCAACACACAGATAAGTCGGAAGACGACATTCACGAGATCGTCAACCGCCGCCTCGGCGAAGTAGGTCTTGGTAACGACGGCGACAAGATGCCGAACGAGCTGTCCGGAGGCATGCGTAAGCGCGCAGGGTTTGCCCGCGCATTGGTGCTCGACCCGGACATCGTGCTCTTCGACGAGCCCGACTCCGGACTCGACCCGGTCCGCACGGCGTTGCTGTGCGAACTGATCCGCGAGATCCACAACGAAAATG
Organism: Solirubrobacterales bacterium; assembly: GCA_049274915.1. Classification (GTDB taxonomy): domain Bacteria; phylum Actinomycetota; class Thermoleophilia; order Solirubrobacterales; family JACPNS01; genus JACPNS01. The sequence goes on along the minus strand of JBASTN010000066.1, from coordinate 31,304 downwards.
GCGGCTCGTACGTGGTCATCACGCACGACATTCTCAGCGCCCGCCGCGTCGCCGAACACATCGCGCTGCTCTGGAAGGGCAAGATCGTCGACGCCGGCCCGGCCAGCGAGCTGTTCGCTTCGGAGAACCCATTTGTCGCCCAGTTCCTTTCAGGAGAGGCGGCCGGCCCACTGGGCATGGAGTAAATGTTGATTTCGCCAGGTATCGGGACATATGAACGCGGCTGTCTTGCCGCAAACAGCGCGCCCCGGATGGCGCGTTTGGCGCGTCTGAAGGGCGGCGTTTAATCGTGGTCACGCGTCAACAGCGCTTGGCCGTTTTCGCCGCGATTGCGGTGGCGATCCTGCTCGTGCTGTGGTTCGTTATGCGCGGCGGCGGCTACTACGTCAACGCGCAGTTCGAAACCGGCGGACAGGTCGTGAAGGGAGCAGACGTGATGGTCGGCGGCTCGCCCGTGGGCAAGATCGACAGCATCAGTCTGACCAGCAACAACCTCGCCAAGATCCGCCTGCGGATCGACCGCGAAGACCTCACACCCCTGCACCGCGGCACAACCGCGACGATCCGCCTGACCTCACTTTCCGGCGTCGCCAACCGCTACATCTCGCTCGATCCCGGCCCAAACAACGCGCCGGAGATCGCCGATGAAGGCATCATCGAAGTCGATGAGACGAACCCGCCGGTCGACCTGGACCAGTTGCTCAATGCGTTTACGCCCGAGGTAACGAAGGGTCTACAGAAGTTCCTGCAGGGCTCCGCCGATCAGTACGCCGACGACCCGTCGACGCCACTAAACGAGACGGCGTACGGAAATGCCAGCCTGCGCTGGGTCGCGCCGTTCTTTGATGCCGGCGCTCGCCTAGCTGCTTCCGTGTCGCAAGACTCCGAAGTGCTGAGCCAGTTCCTGGTGGTCTCGGAACAGGCGACAACGACGCTTGCTGCTCAGAAAGAGCAGTTGGCCGCGCTGTTCGCGAACTTGCGGAAGTTCACGACGGCGGTCTCCCAAGAGTCCGAAGAGCTAGACAGGGCCTTGGCGGTTCTGCCGAGCACTCTGCGCGAAGGCTCTTCGGCCTTCAAACGCCTGCGCCCGGCAATGGCCGCCCTGCGCGAACTCTCCGACGAGTCCGCCCCGATCGGAGAAGACCTCGCCCCGATGTTCCGACGTCTGCGCCCGTTGCTCGACAACGCGGAGCCGACGATCCGCGACCTGCGCTACATGATGCGCAAGTCCGGCTCGGCGAACGACGTCACCGACCTGCTCGCGCAACAGCCAAAGTTGACGAAGCTGGCCCGCAGCGCATTCCCGAACTCGACTGTCGCGATGCAACTGGCTGCGCCGATTCTTGACTTCTTGCGTCCCTACACACCGGAGTTGACGGCGTGGATTAGTCATTTTGGCCAGGTGGCGGCGAACTATGACGCGAATGGGCATTACATCCGGGTGCAGACGACGACTGGCCGTTTCCAGCAGAACGGCGCGACGTTGGATCCGCTGCCTCAGGCGCAAGGCCTTGCGGAATACCCGAAGACTGGCATCAAGCGCTGTCCCGGCACAGGAACGCAAGCGCCGGCTGACGCATCTAGTCCGTTCTTAGACAACGGGCTTGACTGTGACCCCTCAATTGTTCCACCCGGTCCGTGATCATGAGTCGCGCAGCTACATCAATGACGATGATCCGCAGTGTGTTGCGTCGTCGGGCCACGCGCATCGCTCGACTAGCTGCGCTCGCTGTCCTCGCCGTGGTCTCTGTCGTCGCCGTGACCGCTTCCATGGGTGCTGGAGGAGAAGGCGATGTGTATCGCGTACGCGCCGTCTTTAAGAGTTCAAACAACGTGACTACCGGCGCCGACGTGCGCGTCGCCGGTGCGAACGTCGGCTCGCTCGAGAAGATCTTCGTGACCGGAGAAGAGGCTTCGATCGTTCTAAAGATCGTCGATCCCGCATTTTCGAAGTTCTACGAGGACGCCACTTGCAAGATCCGCTTGCAATCGCTTATTGGCGAGAAGTTCGTCGACTGCGAGCCGGGTACACCCACCAAGGCCGAACTACGCGAAGACCCGACTGACGAGGGCCGACGTCTCCTGACAAGTAATCGCACGAGTTCACCTGTAGACGTGGACCAACTGCTCGACGCGATGCGTGAGCCCGAACGCGAACGTTTCCGAGTGATCATCAATGAGCTTGGTATCACGCTGACGGGCCGCGGAGAAGATCTGCAGAACATCATCGAGCGATTCGACGGCACATTCAAAGAGGTCGACGACATTCTCAAGATTCTTGCCAAGGAGAACGACACGCTTGAGACTCTCGCCGTCGATGGTGACGCAGCGCTTCGTGAGCTATCTCGCACCCGCGAGGACATCACTGGATTGTTCAAGGAAGCCGACACAGTCAACCGTGCGGTCAATAACAAGCGCGAGGAAATGGCGCAGACGCTGGAGCGCATCCCCGGATTTCTTGATGAGCTGGAGCCGACCGCGAAGGAGCTTGAGACGCTCTCGAATGAGGCCGCACCGGTTGCCCGCGCCGCTGCCGAGTCGGCCAAGGATCTCAGCACGTTTGTCACCGGTACAAACGAGTTTGTCGCCGCGGCGAACCCGGCTCTAAAGAGGCTGGGCGGTTCGCTCGACGTGTTGCGGAGCAAGTTCCCGGTGCTTATGCCGCTGGCCGAAGACTTGAACTCATTTGCCGGAAACCGTGCCTCGGTGACGAACATCCGGAAGCTGCTGACGAGCTTCGAGAAGCAGGGCGGATACGCGAACCTCGTCTCAATGACGATCGGACTCGTGGGCGCGTCGAACGGTGTCGACTCGTTCGGCCACTTCGTCCGATCTTCGCTCGTGATCAATGGTCTTTGTTCGTTCTACTCACAGTCGACGAATGCGGGCTGTACTGCCGACTTCGCTGAAGGTCACTCGGCGGACAACCGCCCGGAGGGCGACGTACGTGCGGAGACTTCTGCAGCGGCACGGACATCGAAATCCTCTGGATCGGCTAAGAAGTCAAGTTCAAAGTCGATGTCGTCCGCCGATCAAGCAGCGCTCGAGTATTTGCTTGGAGGTGAGCGTTGATGAAGCGTCAGGGAGTTGCTGACAATCCAGTGCTCGTCGGCGCAGGCGCGATCCTGCTGGTTCTGGTGATGGTGTTGTTCTCATACAACGCCCACAAAGGCCTTCCGTTCGTGCCCACTTACGACATCAAGGCAGCAGTGCCAAGCGGCGCGAATGTCGTCACTGGAAACGATGTACGAATCGGCGGCGCCCGGGTCGGCTTGGTCACGTCAATCACGCCGGCGCGAAATGAGGGCGAGAAGCCTTACGCGATCCTTTCGCTGAAGCTCGACGAGAAGATCGGGCCAATTCCGACCGACTCACTGATTGAAGTGCGGCCGCGCTCGACCATCGGACTCAAGTACGTCGAGCTGACGCTCGGGAAGTCGAACGAGGATCTGCCCGATGGTTCGACGCTGCCTATCAAGCAGGCCGTTTACGCGACTGAGTTTGAAGACCTGCTGAACACGTTCGATGAGAAAGTCCGTGAGGGCAACCGCAAATCGCTGCGCGAGTTCGGTAACGCATTTGCGGGTCGCGGCGCCGATTTGAACACGGCGTTCGGAGAGATCGGACCGTTGTTCGAGAATCTCGAACCGGTCGCGCGCACCATCTCCGATCCAGGTACGAGGCTTGCTGACTTTATTCGTGCGATTGCTCAGGCGGCGACCGACACAGCCAATGCCGGGTCAGCCGCAGGCGACGTCTGGACCAACGCAAACAGAACTTTCGCCGCGTTCGCAGTTGCCGCGCAGGGCATCGAGGAAAGCATCGCGGAATCGCCTTCGACGCTTGCGGTATTCACTGAGGAATTTCCGAAACAGCGCCCTTACATTCGTCAACTGACGACACTCGTTAAGGAGTTTCAGCCGGGATCTAAGTATCTCCCGCAGGTCGCAGACGACATGGCGACGATCGTGACCCGCGGTACACCTGCCTTCAAGCACTTTTCACGTACCAACCCCAAGCTGACCAAGACTTTCAACACTCTCGGCGATTTCGCCGAGGACCCTGGCGTCCAAATGGGAGTCCAGGGGTTGGCCACGTTTGTTCAGGTCATCAACGAGCCGCTGCAGACAATCACCCCCGCGCAAACGGTCTGTAACTACGCCGGCCTGCTCGCGCGAAACGTCGCGTCTTCAGTAAGCAATCGCGGCGGCATTTATGGCTGGCTCCGAGTCGGACTTGTAGCGGGCTATGCAGCGCCCGGTCCTGCTCAGAATGCAGAGGTTGGCCCCGCATCGGGCTTGGCTAACTACTCGGCGCCGAATCTCGAGTCGAACTTCCTTCACGCCAACGCGGCGCCTTCGACCGGTGCGAACGGAATATGTGGACCGGGCAATGAGCTGAGCCTGGGTGAAAAGCGTCCCCCGAACCGCACCCTCACGCAGTCCCCGACGACGACTGAGCCTGCGCTTAAGAAGGGCACCGGCACTGAGGACACTGCAGCTGTCGACCAAGGAGCCTTGAAGAAATGACGCTTCACGGAGGCAGAGAGAAGGGCATGAGCCGACGCCGTGCGGGTGCGGTCGCGATCGTCGTGATCTCGATCCTCGTCTACTTCGCTTTCAGCAAGGACATTCCGTTTACCAACGGGTACCAAGTCAACGCCTACTTCGACAACGCCGTCAACATCCAGCCGAAGTCGCCCGTGAGAATCTCCGGTGTGAACGTGGGCAAGGTCTCCAAGGTTGTGCGCGACAAGGGGTCATCCCGAGTCAAACTCGTGATGGATCTTGATGACGACGCGTTGCCGATCCACACCGATGCTACGGCGAAGATTCGATTCCGCATCTTCCTTGAGGGGAACGCATTCGTCGACCTTCGTCCGGGTTCGCCAAGTGCGCCGACCCTGGAAGAAGGGGACACCATCCCGCTCGCTCAGACCGCGAGTCCCGTGCAGCTTGACCAGCTCCTAGCTGCTGTCAACAAGGATGCTCGTGATGGATTGGCTTCGATCTTTACCGAGATCGGAACGGCGCTTGACACGGTTGGCACGCCCGAAGAAAACCGAACACAAGACCCTGATGTCAAGAACCTCACGGGCGGGCAGGCGTTGAACCGCGCGCTTAGGTACGGCCCGGAGGGCTTCAAAGGCGGCGCACGAATCTTCGATGCGTTGGTGGGTTATGACGAGGATGATCAGATTGAGATCCTTCGCGGATTCCGGGACTTCAACAAGGCGTTTAACGACCGCGAGGCCCAGCTCGTGCCGCTGATCTCGGATTTCGCAACGACCTTTGATGCCTTCGCCAGCGACGAAGCGGCGCTGCAGGAATCGACAAAGCAGTTCTCACGTCTGATCTACGAGTCCGAACCCACCCTGCGCAATCTGAACGCGATGCTTCCGCGCTTGACCACTTTCGCCAACGAAATCGCCCCGAATCTCAAGGAGATTCCTGAGATGGTTGAAGCGGCGAACCCGTGGATTGATGAGACGACCGCCCTGCTGGCGAAAGCTGAGCTTGGTACCACCGCGAGCCTTAGTCGCTCGACTTTTAGCAACTTCGCCAAGGTGTCGAAGGAGTCGCAAAAGACTCTCCCGGAGCTGAATCGACTTGCGCGCTGCTGGACCGATGTTTGGCAACCGACGTTGATGAAGGAAGTTCCCGATGGCCCGACGAGCTCCGGGGTTGAGAACTACAAGGATTTCTGGTACTCGCTCGTCGGCATGGCCGGTGAGTCTCAGAACTTCAATGCAAACGGTCGTTACTTGAGGCTTGCTGCGGGGTCTGCATCGGGAGTTCGCGTTCCTTCGGGTCAAGGCTCATCAGAACTCTACGGCCCGTCTGCCCGACCGGAAATCGCTGTGCGGCCCGGGCTTCCTGCGAAGAATCCGCAGATTCGCGACGACATTCCCTGCTACAAAAATGGCCAGCCCAACCTCGCTCCGACGGCGCAGAGCAAATAGATGATGCACTCACTGAAAAAGTGGACGAAGCGATATGCGCTTCACGTCACGGCAATCATCGTGATGATGGTGGTGTCGCTCGGTGTCGCCAGCTACTTGCTGTCTAACCAGCGTTTCTATCTGCCTGCCTGGGTGCCGCTGATCGGAACCGATTTCTACACCGTTAACGCTGAGTTTGAATCGGTACAGGCTGTTACCCCTGGTCAGGGGCAGACCGTCAACATTGCCGGAGTTGCGATAGGCGAGATTGGACAGGTCAGGCTGAAGAACGGCAAGGCAACCGTCGAGATGAAGATTCGCCGCGCGCACGCTCCGATTTATCGTGATGCCAAGCTCGCGGTGCGGCCAAAAACGCCGCTCAGCGACATGTATATCGACATGAAGAAGGGTTCCCCATCCGCAGGGGAGATCCCTGAAGATGGCACCGTCCCGCTAACGCAAACGAAGCCAACTGTCAACTTCGAAGAGTTTCTCGCCGTGCTCGACGCCGATACTCGGAACTACTTCCAACTTCTGCTCGACAATGCCGGTAAGGGGCTCGATGGCCAGGGAGGCAACCTGCGGTCTGGGTTCAAGCGCTTCGCGCCGACCGGTAAGTACGGCGTTCGCATCGTGAAGGACCTTCAAAAACGACGAAAAAACATCAAGCGTGCGATCACGAACTTGTCCCTGCTCGCGAAGGAACTCGGCACCAGTAGCGAGCAGTTTGCGTCGCTGATCGATAGCTCGAGCACCACTTTCCAGACGTGGGCTGGCGAGCAAGAATCGATCCGGCAGATCATTCAGAAAGCCCCGTCGGCCTTGAAGGCCACCGCTGACGCCGCTGAAGCAGGTAACGCTGTTCTCGCTGACAGCACGGTTGCGTTCCGCGATCTCGAACCGCTTGCTAAGGAACTCGGCATATCTCTAAAGAGCCTAAAGCCATTCTTTGAGGATCAGACCGAAGTCACGCGGAACTCGTTCCGACCATTCGCGCGCGACGCTCAGCCGCTTCTCCGGGAGCTAAAGCCCGCGTCTAGGGGGCTAGCGAAGTTGGCTCCAGACGCCACCAAGGGCGTGAAGTCATTCAACAACCTGCTGAACATCGTGGCTTACAACCCGGCAGGAGCCGAAGAGGGGTACCTCTACTGGCTCTCGTGGTTTGGACACATCAATGCTTCGCTGTTCACGATGCAGGATGCCAGCGGTCCCCTCCGCTCGGGCGCACTCGTCGGGAGCGATTGTCAGCTGAGTACCGCACAGGGTCTCAAGGCTCAGCCCAAGGCTCCGATGCTGACGCTCCTGACGACGCTCGCCGGACTTCCGAATGCTGAAAAGAGGGTCTGTTAGTGATTAAGCGCGCTCCCAGTCCCGGTCAGCTCACTGCCATGGTTGTTTTCGCGTTCACGTGCTTCGCACTGATCCTGTATTTGTGGGTCTCTTTCGGCGGTGCCGTGCCCCTCAAGCCGCAGGGATATCGCATCCACGCATCTTTTGATGAAGCGGTGCAGCTTGCCAGCGAGGCGGATGTGCGGATCTCCGGCGTCCGAGTCGGCAAGGTAAAAAAGGTGTCGCCCTCGACCGGGCGAACAGAAGCGGTTCTCGAGATTGATGAGAAGTACGCACCGCTGCCCGCAGACATCAAGGCCCAGCTACGCACCAAGACGATTCTCGGTGAGACGTATGTCCAGCTCACTCCCGGTACGAAGGGTGGGCCGACCATTCCCGAGAATGGCAATCTGCCTATTGGCCGAGTCGCTCCGTTGGTTGAACTTGACGAAGTCATCCGCACCTTTGACCCAGCGACACGTAAAGCCTTCGGTGACTGGCTCGTCGGGCAGTCCGACGCCGGAAAGGATCGCGGCGACGATCTCAACCAAGCGTTTGGCGTCTTGCCGATGTTTTTGTCTGACACAAATGACCTTATGTCTGTGCTGCGCAAGCAAGATGAGGCGCTCAGCAAGGTGTTTGCCAATACCGCAGACATTTTCGAAGCCATCGAAGGTCGCCCGGGAGACCTGCAGCAGCTAATCGAGTCATCGAACCGACTGCTCACCGTCACTGGAAATCGCAGCGAGCAACTTACTGAGGCATTCCGTGAGTTCCCGGCGTTCCTGCGCGAGTCGCGTAGATCACTGAAGGAATTCACTCAGTTCACCGAGGACACTCAACCTCTGATTGAGAACACGACTGAGTTCGCGAGGGAATTTTCTCCGACTATCAAAAAGGCGTCGAAGGTCACAGATGACGCTCGTGCGCTGATCACCAACCTCGAGCCACTCCTTGACCGAGCTGACTCCGGTTTGCCGGCGGCGGACACATTCTTCAACCTCGCACGACCGACTCTCGGCCAGCTCGACGCGTTTCTAAGGCAGTTGACGCCGGTGCTTCAGTTCGTCGGTTTCTACGACCGTGAAGTCACCCAGTTCCTTGCCAACGATGCCGCAGCCACGCAGGCTCAGTACACCCCTACCGAGTCTCGGAAGAAGCTCGGCGATAGTCCCGGGCACTACCTACGCGCATTCGCGACGTTGGCTCCGGATTCCCTCGCTTATTTCGGAACACGCACGAACCCCAGTCGGGCAAACGCTTATCCGGCGCCTGGCTGGATGGATCGTCTCGCAAGCGGGCTTCAGGTGTTTGATTCAGGACAATGTGGAACCACGCCGGTTCCGTTGATTAACCCGAACACTACGGTGTACGCAGGCACGGGCTTGGAGCAGGTCATCGCCCGCATTAACCAGATCGTCTACGCCGGCTCCGCCGAACCCGGCCCGACCGGCACCCCGACTGTCCCGCTCCCAGCCCCAGCCTGCGACCAGCAAGCAACCGCCTTCGGCACGCAGTACCCGCACGTCACCGAGCGGACCTCCCCGTAAACCGCAGTAGACAAGGGGACGGCAGCCAGCCGTGGACCTGACCGCGATATTTAGAAAGATCACCGAGCGCACGGCGAGCCTTGTGCTCAAGAAGCCGCTTGTCGTGATCGTTGCCGTTGGATTGATCGCAGTGGTTGCGGCGCTCGCGGCGCTCCGGCTTGAGCCCGACACTGGCGTCGAGACGATCACGGGGTCGACGTCTGACACGTACCAAGCCACTCAGGATTGGTCGAAAACCTTCGGTGGCGACCCGATCGTGATCATGGTCCGAGGGGATCTGCCGAAGATGATGTTCGGGCCGGATCTGGGCGTGATGCTCGGGCTTGAGGGTTGTCTGTCGGGCAACATCCCCAACAGCGCACGGGCCCAGCGTGACCTGCCGCAAGTATGCAGATCGATCGGCGACATCAAACCGGCCGTGGCTGTTTATGGCCCCGGCACTTTCGTAAACACTGCCGCGATCTCTGTCAACGCGGGCATCGAGAAGGTCATCGCCCGATCCGAGAAGACAGCCAAAGAAGCGGCAGAGGCCGCTCAGAAGATCGCGGCGGCTCAGGGCAAGTCGGTCGAGGAACAGCAGTCGCTTGCCGCCACGGCGGAAGAAGCGGCGAAGATTCAGGCCTACTCCGAGCTGCTTCAGATGGGCACCCAGTACGGCCTCAGCACAACCGAGCTTCCGTCGGTCAACAACCGCGCCTTCGTCGCGCAGCTGATCTTCGATCCTCAGAACGGATCGACTACTCCCAAGAGTCGCTTCTCTTATCTCTTCCCAAACAGTAAGACCGCGTTGATCCAGGTACGTCCGCGCCCAGGTATGACGGCCGCGGAGCGCGACCGCGCCGTCGAGCTGGTCAAACGGGCGGTCTCAAACTCGAAATACCAGCTCGATAACGGCAGCTACACGGTGACCGGGGCTCCAGTTCTTCTCTCCGGCGTTCAGGACTCGATCGAGACCGCGATGATCACCTTGCTGATCGGCGCGCTGATCGTGATGGGAATCGCGCTGATGCTCGTATTCCCGGCTGAGTTGCGGCTGCTGCCGCTCGTGCTGGCGTTGATGGCCGCCGCTCTGACCTATGGACTGCTGGCAGTGACGGGATCTGCGATTGGGATCGGTGCCGTGGCGGTGTTGCCGGTGCTTGTCGGTCTCGCGGTCGATTACGCGATTCAGTTTCACGCTCGAGCTGACCGCGCAATGCGTGACGGCTCCAGGCCTGAAGCCGCCGTTATGAAAGCCGCGAGCGGGGGAGGGCCGCCGGTTCTCGCTGCCGCACTCGCGACGATCGGTGCGCTGCTCGCATTGACACTCTCGCCGGTGCCGCTGATCCGTGGATTCGGACTCTTACTGGTCGCTGGCGTCGCGCTGGCGATTGTCGTCGTGCTCACACTCGGGTTCTCGACGCTCGGCTGGGCGGGCGGGGCGGCCACGCGTAAGTCGCGGCGCGAGCCGGCTGAACAGGTGGCGCGACGACTGCGGGTGCGACAGGCGTTCGGCGTGGTTGTAAACCGCCCGGCGCGCGTGATGGCTATCGCTGCCGTGCTGGGCGTGCTCGGGTGGGCTGCCGGACTCGCGTCACCTGTCACCACTGACGTTCAGCAGCTTGTGCCCAGCGGTCTGAGGGCCGTCAAGGACGCAAAGACGCTTCAGAACGTCACTGGAACTGCGGGGACCGTCGACGTGCTGGTCCGCGCAAAGGACGTCACCGAACCGTCGGTCATCAAGTGGATGCAGGAGTACCAGACCGCCGTACTCGCCGACGCTGGCTACAGCGGCAGCAATCCTCGCTGTGAGACTTCAAAACTTTGCCCGGCCCTCTCGATCACAGAGCTTTTCGAGGGGCAGGAGCTGACCAAGCGGCGTGTTCGCCAGCTGCTCGCCTCGGTCGGGGATTTCTCTCGCGGGGTGGTGAGCCCCGGTAAGCGCGCGGCAACGCTCGCCTTTGGCATCCGTCAGCAGTCGCTCAACGATCAGAAAGAGGTGATCGACAGCATGCGCGATCGTCTCGACCCGCCGCCGGGCGTGACCGCCGAGGTTGTTGGGCTCTCGGCGCTCGCAGCCGACGCAAGCGGAGCGCTGAGTAATCCGCTGCGCCGAGCCCTGATCTCTGCCGTGGCGCTGTTGATGCTTTTCCTTGTGATCCTTGCTGTCGTTCGAAGCCCGCGTCGCGCACTGCCGCCGATCCTGACGGTCACGCTCGCCGCAGGCATCTCAGCATTGCTGCTGTTCGTTGCACGGATCGAGCTGAATCCGATGTCCGCCGCGCTGGGCGTCTTCATCGTCGCGATCGCTGGTGAGTTCACGTTGTTGATCTACATGCAATACCTGCGTGAGCGCGCAGCAGACGGCGCGCTGGGCATCGAACGCGCATATCGGCGTGCTTACCGCTCGGTGGGTGCGGCGGTGTTCGCCTCCGGCGTCACGGCGATCGCCGGTTTTGCGACGCTGGCGTTGACCGATATCAGCATGCTTCGAGGATTTGCATTGGTGGCCGTTGTCGACCTCGCTGTCGCACTCGCCGCGACTGTACTGCTCCTGCCGGTAGCGACGATGTGGGTCGAAGGCGACCGCGGTGTCGGAAGCGTTACGAAGCGGGATGATGATCTCGGTTCTGGGTCTCAGAAAGACGCCGACGCCGAGTCCGACGCGGACCTCGACAGCGAGCCCGCACTCGCGACGGACTGATGAAGACCTGGGGCAAGGTGATCGTCGCGCTGGTTGCGATCGGTGCTGTGGTCTCGTTGATTCAGTTGCGCTCGGGATCCCGGCCCGTTGGTTCTGAGAATCTGATTGGACAGCCGCTGCCGGACTTTGCGGCACCACTCGCCCAGAGTGGCCTGCGGTTCGATTCCAACGTATTCACTCCCGACCAAGCGCGACTGAATAAGTCGACCGCGGCATGCAACGTGAAGCTCTCCGGCTCGTTCAACTCTTGCGACGGCCTCCCTGGCCGGTCGGTCGTCGTGTTCTGGAATGCCGATCGCCAGAAATGCATTGACGAGGTCGATCAGGTCGACAAAGTTCTCAGCGAGCTCGACGGCGTCTCGGCGGTTGCGGTGGCGTTCAATCAGCCGATTGAGGAGGTCGCACCGGTCGTGCGCGAGCGCGGATGGAAGGTTCCCGTCGTGATCGACCGTGACGGGGCGGTCAGCGCGCTCTACAGCGTCGCCGGCTGTCCGACTGTGTTCTTCGCCGATGACGGCGAGATCACGAACGTTAGGCTTAGCCTGCAGAACGCCGCAGACCTGCGGCGTGAGCTCTCGGCAGACGATGGGTAAGCGTTCTCGCAGACAACTCCAAGACTCGGCTCCCGCTCGCAGCGGTGAAGCGGTTAACGATCGACGCGAGAAGGCACGCGCGAAGCGTGCCGAGCTACGCGACCGCGCGGCGAAGGCGAGTGAGGTCGCCGAGCGCTCGATCAAGCAACGCCCACCGGCTCCTTGGGATCCGTTTCCGCTGACGGAGCTCGCTGTTCTCGTCGGGATCATCCTGATCGTGTCCGGCGTGATCGTCGGCGAGAGTCTCGGCAACGGACTGCTGGCCGCGGGCCTCGTGCTGGCCTGTCTCGGCGGGCTCGACACCGCGTTGCGCGAACACTTCAACGGCTACCGGCCGCACGCCGGCCTGTTAGCCGGAATCCTCGCGTTCGTCGTGCTGTTTGTCTCAACGGCGGTGTTTAAAGCAGGCATCATCGGCGCCGCCCTCGCGATCGGTGTCTTCGCGTTGGCGTTCCCAGCTCTGCGTCGCACGTTCATCCAGCGCTCTGGCGGCAAAGGAGTGCTTTGAATTCACGACGGCAAGCGCTCCACTGCGCTAGGTTTGGCGCAGGGACTTCGACATCAACCGATGTCAAGGTAAGTGAATCGTGCATCTTTAGTCCATTTCGGACTATTATCTTCGATTCCGGGTTGTTCAGCAGCGGTCGGACAGGGGATTCAGCGCAATGGAAGTAGAGAGCATCAATCGATCGTCACGCATGCGGCTGAGCACGGCCGGCATGTTCTTCATCGGGCTGACGATGTGGATGGCTGTGCCCGCGGGCTGGTTGTTCGTCGGATCGCGCGTCAAGTCCGAGACGGACTCGCTGGGCCTCGCCGTGGTTGTGATGGGGATAGGCGCGACCATCACCGTTGTGGCCCTAGTCCGCCTGCTCGGATGGTTAAACCGCGCCTATCACGAGGATTTCGTCAAGCTCAACGAGCGCAATCCCGAGCGGACACCACTCGAGCCGGTCCTGGTGATCACCGCTGGGCTGGCGCTGGCCATCTTTGGACTCTGGTTCCTTTTCTTCGCCGGGGCTACCGGCGGCTCGATCAGCGCGTCCTAGCGTCAGCTAGTCGATCACGAGGCCGGGGCCATCGGTCGCGATCTCGACGATGTTGCCATCTGGATCGCGGAAGTAGATCGAGCTGAAGTACGTCCGATCGATCGCCTCGGTGCACTGGATTCCGTGGGAGCGCAGGTGCTCAAACCAACCGTCTAGCTCTTCGAGCGAGCCAGCACGCAGCGCAAAGTGGTGCACCACGCCGACACCAACGTTGCCGTGCTCCATGTTCGGATACTCGAGAAACGTGACCATCGCGCCCGGCGTTGCGTCGGGATCTCCGAAGTAAAAATGCCGCGCGCCCGGATCGTCGTCGTTCGCTGTCTGCTTGAGCAGCGTCAGACCCAGCAGGTCGCGGTAGAACGACACGGTGCGGTCGAGGTTCGAACAGATCGCCGTGACGTGGTGCAGGCCACGCAGTTTCAGTTCATGCGCCGCTGGCGCGGGTGCGGCCGCCTCGGTGGGTTCTGGTGACGCTGTTTGCGACTGGTCTGTCTGCGGTTGATCGTCCATCGACGGGAAACCCTAACGCGTGCGCATCGGCTGGGCACCGGGCCGAGAGCAGTACCGCGCGCTGAGCTGCACTCAGCGCGCGGTATGCACCCCGATTAGGCGAACGGGCTGCTCGACGCGGTTCCCATCCTGGAACCGCTCAGGCCGCCGCCCTGTAGACGACAGATGCCGCCAGATCCGGCGCCGGGCGCCGAGACTGCAGGATCGTGGCCATCGCCGAGCGCTGACGCTCGGTCAACGATCGGATCGTCTTGGTCTCCTGGAGACCGACCGAGTCCATAAATTTGCTGCAGCGAGTCGCTCCCCAGCGCTTCTGGCTTGTCAACAACTCTGAAAGCTCCATACCTTCGATCTCTTCTGACGGTTCAAGCAACACGTCGACGACGGTTACGTCGCCGGTCGCGATCCGGCGTTTCAGCTCGGCACGCGCGAGACGAATGCGGTTGGCCTGTTCCAAAGCCCGCATGTTCTGGCGACCGCCGTTCCTTGGTGCTGATTCGCTCATATCTCACTACCCCTCGTTGATTCATACAGATGACACATTGCACTTCGAACCCCAGACTGCTGCGTTTCAAATCAAGGACGTGTTGATCCGTCCGACCGCCGGCCGGCTTTTTCTCCAGTCTTCAATATGGAACACCCGTGGCACGTACGGGAGTCCGTGTCCGAGCGACCAACCATAGAGATAAATGTTGCCGATTTGTGACCGGGCCGTTTGAAAAAGACGGAAGGAGCGGGAATTTCCGGGACCGCCGAGTTTGTGCAAAGTTGGACAAGCCAGACGGTGGCGATGGCGTGACAATCGGCACGAAGATTGCCGCAAATCCCGCGCCAGCAGCGGGATTGCGGTTACTGAGCGGTCACTCAATTAGATCTACTCCGCGTACGGTACTTACATGTACCCCTTCACTCTCACGGCGCCGACGTCGGGAAGAAGGGGCTGGTTTCGCACGGAATGTAGACTCCGTGCAGAACGGGGTGATCACTTTTGGTTACCTAAGAGTAAGTAAAGAAATCTGAAAGGCTGACAATGCGTGCATTTAATTTACCTAGGGGATCATCAGTCTGCCTGTTGGTCTCGCTGATCCTGTCGCTCTTTGTCGTTACATCCGCGGCGAGTGGTCACACGGTCTCGAGGACAGTTGCTGCGCAGGCAGGGAATCACTGCTTGAAGCGATCCATCTCACTTCGGGAGACCAGTTCGGGCATGCAGATGTACGGATATCAAATGCCGTATCTCCCCGGTTGCGCCCGACCCACACTGGACAACGACAACATCTCTGGGCCCACGAACGTAACGATGTGGCACAAGCTGTTTATCTTTACTGGTTCGGGGCCATATCTGGGCGGTTACAGCATTTGCAGGAACCAGGAAGTCAGCGTCTCGGTTGGCTCGCCGGTCAGCAACGCGTTCTTCAACTGGTCACGCGGCCCGTGTGGCGCCGGCTACTACGCCGCAGCAACTTGCACGCTTGGGTTCTGGTCACTGACGCGTGACCCCGAGGCCTCTACCCACGCATGGGCGAACTGCGGCGCGGCTGCCACATCCTGGCTCTGGACCGACAACTGGCACTACTTCAGCTAAGCCAAGCTGCTGATTGACATGACTACTCGCTGCGGAGCATCGCCGGATGCTCCGCAGCGACCGTCATGATCGTCTCGACCGCCTGGTCGAGGTGTGCCCGTTCGTGGGTCGCCATGACGCTTGTGCGCAGCAATGCGCCGCCGCGGGGGACGGCGGGGTACATCGCGACGTTGGCGTAGACGCCGGCGTCGTAGAGCTTCTTCCAGATCAGGCCCGCCTCCCAGTCTTCGCCGACTTCGATCGGGATGATCGGGGTGAAGGGCTTGACGTCGTAGCGCTCTCCGAGCTCGACTCCGGGGTCTACAACCCGCACGCCGCGGTCATTAAAAGCATTCCAGAGGTACTCGGCATTGCCGAGGACGCGGGCGTAAAGCTCGACACCCTCGTCAGATGCAGCGATCCGCACCGCTGCGAGCGCAGCGCCGATCGCTGCGGGCACCGCCGACGCCGTAAAAAGAAACGAACGCGCGTATAGCCGCAGGTAGTCGATGATCTCGGCCTCGGCCGCGATGAAGCCGCCGCAGCTAGCCAGCGACTTGCTGAACGTGCCCATGCGCAGGTCGACCTGGTCCTCGATCCCAAGCAATTCGCAGGAGCCGGCGCCGCGTGGGCCCAGCACGCCGGCCGCATGAGCTTCGTCGACCATCAACCGTGCGCCGTAAGCGTGCGTCAGCTCGGCGACGCGCGGGAGATCGCAGATGTCGCCTTCCATCGAGTAGACACCATCGACGACAACAAGCACGCCGCCGCCATCTCCACGTGCGCGATCGAGCATCGTCTCGAGCTTGTCGAGCCGGCCGTGGCGGAACGGCCGCACCTTCGCCCCGCTCAGGGCGATGCCGTCAAGGAGTGAAGCGTGGTCGCCTGCATCGCAGATCACCGTGTCGCCGGCCTGCAGCAGCGCGCTCAGCGTTCCGAGGTTCGCCTGGTATCCGGTCGTAAAGACGAGCGCGTCGCCAGTTCCCATCCACTCTGCGATCGCCTGTTCGAGCTCGACATGTGTGTCGACGGTGCCGTTGAGCAGTCGTGACCCGGTGAGCGCGGTGCCGTATTTGTCGAGCGCCGCCTGCGCGCCCGCGATCACACGCGGATCTCCGGTCAGACCGAGGTAGTTGTTGCTGCCGAGCATGATCCGCTCGGCGCCTTCCATCTGAACGACCGGGCCGGCTGGGCCCTCCAAAAGACGAAAGAACGGCAGCATGTCGTGCTCACGCGCGGCGGCGATGATCTCGGCGCGGTCGTGGTGGCGAGCGCGCTCGAAAAGGTCGATCGCGGGGCCAGTAGTGCCGTTGCTCGAGCCGACTGCGCTCGCACTGGCGGTGGCGGCGGAGTCGCCGGCCGACGGGTGGTTAATAGAGTCCATCCTCGTGAGCGATCCTATCGATCTGCGTCCGGTCCGCGGCAAAGCTGATCTCGACGCCTTCATCAAGCTTCCGTTCCGGCTTTACGCCGATGATCCGCTGTGGGTTGCGCCCTTGATCATGGACCTCAAGGATCAGCTCAATCGCGATAAAAATCCCTGGTTCGAGCACTCCGACGCCGAGTTCTGGATCGCCTGGCGTGGCTCGCGCGCGGTCGGTCGCATCAGCGCTCACGTCGATCACAATCTCAACGAGTTCCAGAACAATGAATGGGGACTGTTCGGCTGGTTCGAGTGTGAGGACGACCCGGAGGCGGCGGGCGCCCTCTACGACGTGGCGGCGGATTGGCTGCGCGAACGCGGTCGCGACCGCATGGTCGGGCCGATGAGCTTCACTACAAACGACGAATGCGGCGTCGTGGTCGAGGGTTTCGATCAACCGCCGTCGATTCTCGAGCCGCACTCGCCGCAGTTCTATCCGGCACTGTTCGACGGCGCTGGATTTGACAAGGCGATGGACCTGCTGATGTACTCGCTCGAAGTAACTGACAAGGACAAGGTTCATCCGGCGATCTGGGGTGCGGCAAAGCGAATCGACGAGTCATCTTTCACGCTTAAGCGGTTCTCTCGTCGCACGATCAAGGCCGACGTCGATCGCTTCCTCGATATCTACAACGAGTCGTGGGAGAAGAACTGGGGCTTCGTGCCGCTCACCGAGAAAGAAGTGCGCCACTACGCCAAGACGCTCCTGCCGGTGCTCGACCGCAACTGGGCCTTCGTCATGATCGGCAAGGACGGCGATAACGCCGCGGCCGCGCTGACGCTGCCCGACTACAACCAGGTGCTCAAGCATCTCAACGGGCGTCTGTTGCCCTTTGGCTGGCTTAAGTTTCTCTGGTACCGCCGCAAGATCGACCGAATTCGCGTTTTCGCGCTCGGCGTTAAGCCGCGCTACCGCACCACCGGCCTCGGCGCGCGGCTTTACACCGAACACTTCGCGGCCGCCGCCAAAACCGGCGTCACCGGTGGCACGATGGGCTGGACCCTCGAGACCAACAAGCCCGTCAACAAGGTGATCACCAGCATGGGCGGGCAAGTCATAAAGCGCTTCCGCCTCTACGAGCGAACGCTCTAACGGCCGGACTTATCCCGCCGACCCACCGTTAGACTGCGGCAATGGGTTTGAAGAAGGGCAAAAACCAGCCTGACGCCGACGGCGTGATCGACGCAGAGCTTGCCGACACAGGCGAGGCCGCTCCGAACCTGCCCGTCCCGCGTGCGGCCGCGCTGCCCGAGGCCACCGAGATTCGCGCGATCGCCGCCAAAAAGGACGGCGAGATCGCGGTGCGCAGCGTCGCGGTCGCGACCGCCGGTGGGCTCGCTGTCGGCGCTGCAACCGTTGTCTTGGCCAAAGCCGTGCAGACGATCGCCCGGCCCCCGGCGGGGCTGGCACGACGACGAGGCAAGGATGTGGTCGCTTCGCGATCGTTCCTCGTCGACGTGCACCTGCTCCGCCCGCAGCGCTAGCCCTAGTTCTCCGCTTCGAGCCCTAGTTCTCCGCTTCGAGCCCTAGTTCTCCGCTTCGAGTTGGTCCTTCGGACCCTGCCCCGGCAGGAAGTCGTTGCTGTAGGCATCCTCGGTGTTGGGCGGGTTCTTGAGGATTCCCTGATCGCGCATGAATGCGCCGAAGGTCGCCCAGACACCCGGATCCATGTAGCCGAAGGCACTGCCTTCGGCTGGCTTGAGCACCGGCAGCGTCTCCTTCAACGACAGATCGAGGAACTCTCGGTTCTTGCCGCCGAGGTCCTTGGCGCTCTTGACCAGCGCATCGCCGGCCGCCTTCGGATCCTCGATCGCGAGTGTCGTGCCGTTGGCGAGACCTGCCAGGAAGCGGCGGTAGCGCTCGGTTCGACCGCCGTCTTTGAGGTTCTCCTCGGATGCGATCACGACCAGCTCGTCGTACTTCGGAGCGCCCGCCTTATCGACGGGGATGATCGTCGCAGGGCGGTTCTTTTGCTTCAGCGTGACGCCCTCGACGTTGTAGTACGCGCCGATGATCGCATCGGCCTTGCCGCCGACCAGCGCCGGCAGTAGGTCATAGCCGACGTCAACGGTCTTGACGTCTGTTGGCTTGAGACCGACCTTCTTGAGGATCACTGTCAGAAACGTCGAGCCGTATGCGCCCGATGTCGCAACCGTCTTGCCTTTGAGGTCCTTGATTGACTTGATCTTCGACTTCTTCAGCCACATGATCGAGTTCAGCGGTGTCGTCACGATCGCCGCGATCGCCTTGATCTTGACCCCCGCGTCGCGCGCCTCCATGACCTCGTTCTGGTACGAAATCCCGAGGTCTGCTCGGCCGGCGGCGACCTGCTTGATTACGGCGGCCGGGTCAGAGGGGACCTCGACGTCTACGTCGATCCCTTGCTTGTCAAACGTGCCCTGCTCCATTCCGGTGTAGATGCCGGCGTGGTCGGCGTTCGGGTTCCAGTCGAGCAGCAGGACGATGCGATCCTTCTTGAGATCGGCGGCGGGCGGATTCTCGTCCTTTTCACCGCAGCCGGCGATCGCCGCGATCGCGAGCAGTGCCAGACCGAGCAGCAGCGCAGTGGACAGGCGGGACGAGCGGTTGAGCGGGTTCAAGAGGTTCTCCTTGTAGTAGTCATTGGGTTCATCAATGAGGTCAGTGCGCGCCGTCGTGGCGTTGCCACGGAATCAGGCGGCGTTCGAGCAGGGTGACGAGGCTCCAGAGCGAGAGCGACGCGAGCGAAAGCAGGATGATCGCGGCGTAGACGCGCTCGGTGTCAAACATCGGGGTGCCGCGCATGATCAGATAACCGAGCCCTTCGGTCGAGCCGGCGTACTCGCTGAAAACGGCGCTGATGAAGGCCCACGTGGCGGCGATGCGCACGCCGCCGAGAATCCTCGGCATCGCGCCGGGCAGCTCGGCTAACCACAAAACGCGCAGGCGCCCGGCGCCGAGTGAGCGCAGCAGTTTCAGCAGCTCTGGGTTGCTTGAACGCAGACCATCGAATGTGCCGACAACCACTGGGAAAAAACAGGCGATCGCAACGATGATCAGCTTCGCGGTGATCCCGTATCCGAACGCGATCACCAGGAGTGGGGCGAGTACGACCAGTGGGACGGCCTGCGTGCCGATCAGGATCGGCAGCGTGGCGTCGCGCAGGAAGGGGGAGAGGTGTAGGGCGAGGCCGCCCGTGACGCCGAAGACGATCGCGAGTGCCAGGCCGATCAATGCCTCGCGGGCGGTGACGAGCGTGTTCTCGGTTAGCAGCGATGCGTCGTCGCGAAATGCTCGCAACACGTCGGCGGGTCCCGAAACCAGCAAGGGATCGACGAAGCCCGAGCGAGTGAAGAGCTCCCACAACGCGATCAGCGTCACACCGGCGAGCAGTGGCGCAACGAAGCGACGCGAGCGGATTCCACGCAGAGGCTTGATTATGAGATCACCGCCAACGCCTCGGATTTGAGCGCAGAGAACGCCACCGAGGTGATCCAGTCTTGCCTGCTTGTGTCGGCGGGACGATCGACTGCGATCTCGGCAGCTACGCGGCCGGGGCGCGGCGACATGACGACGACGCGGTCGGCCAGTGTTAGTGCCTCCTCGACGTCATGGGTGACAAGCAGAACTGTCCTCGGCTCTGCGGCGAGGGCGTCACCGAGCCACTCGTGCATCTCGCCGCGGGTGATTGCGTCGAGCGCGCCGAACGGCTCATCGAGCGCGAGGATCGGA
The DNA here is from genome assembly GCA_049274915.1 of Solirubrobacterales bacterium. Lineage (GTDB taxonomy): Bacteria > Actinomycetota > Thermoleophilia > Solirubrobacterales > JACPNS01 > JACPNS01. Next base: position 10,950 of record JBASTN010000066.1, on the reverse strand, counting down.
CGTCCAGTCAAGACTGTGCGTAGGAACGCGACGCGTTGGCGCATGCCGCCCGACAGCTCCCACGCGCGAGCGTTTTCAAATCCGGCCAAGCCGAAGCGCGCGAACAGCGGCTCGGCGCGCGCGATTGCCTCGGCTCGCGGCACTCCTTGCGCCTCGAGCGCCAGAGCTGCGTTGCGCAGCGCGCTGCGCCACGGCACGAGCAGGTCGCTCTGCGGCATTAGCGCGACTGCGCCGTCGACGCTGATGCTGCCGGACGCCGGCGTGAGTAATCCAGCGATCAAAGACAGGAGCGTTGACTTGCCACAGCCCGACGGACCGAGCAGTGCAACGCGCTCACCTTCGGCAATCGTCAAGTCGAAGTGGTCCAGCGCAGCGGTCGTCTCGCCGCCACGCCCGCGGTAATCGAGCGACACTGAGTTGACCCGCACCACGGCGGGTCCGAGCGTGCGCATGGGGGCGACCCCGCGGGACGCAACCGGCTGCTGCTCGGACGATGTCACCTGCGTCTGCGCAGGACCGTGCATTTTTGGCTTCCTTCGCGGGAATTACCCCGACAGGTTCAAAGGGTCCGTGGTGGGCGCGAGTGACGAATCAGTGCGCGATTCCACGATCTCAGCCCGCTTGCCCGCGAGCTCCCCTGGTGGGTCGATCTGAAAAAAGCCTACATCACGCCGCCGCGGCAGCGCGCGGGTCAGTCGCGGCGTGCGCCGCCGACCGACGTGAGCTCGCGAACGAAGCCCTCGAGCTGTTTGCTCGTCCAGCACTCGAAAACACCATCGCAGTACTGCTCATAGACACCAATCACCGAGTCGCCGTAGTTCCAGTAGAGCCGGGGCTCGGGATTGAGCCAGAAGGTGCGGCCGGCCTTTTCCGAGACTGCGCCAAAGAGATCGGCGCGCGGTTCGCGGCCGTTGGTGCGCGCGTCGCCCAGCACGATCATCGTCGAGCGCGGGTCGAGATCGTCGGCGATCTGTTCGTAGAGGTCGATCCAAACGCGGCCGTAATCGGTATAGCCCGAGATGTCTGCGACACCGGCCGTCTTCGAGATCTTCTCCGAGGCGGTAGCGAATGAGCGTTCACGCTCGAGCACCTCGGTCACCTCGGCGACCCGTTCAATAAACACGAATGAGCGCAGCCGCTTGAACGAGTCGTGCATCGCGTGGAGGATCGAGAGAAAGAACACACTCGCGCTGGTCACGCTCGTAGAGACGTCACACAGCACATAAAGCTCTGGACGTCGCGGGCGGCGAGGCCGATATCGCAGGTTGATCGGTACGCCGCCGGTCTCCAGCGATGCCCGCATCGTGTGACGCACGTCGACGACTCCAGTACGCCGGTGCCCGCGTTGTTCGAGCCCCTGCGTCGCCATCGCGCGTTTGAGCATCTTGACGCTGCGGTGGACGTCGGCGAGGTCCTGAGCGGCGCCGGAGGGGAGTGCGCGGTTGAGTTCGTTTAGCGGCCTTGTCGTCGGCAGCTTTCCGGTCTGCCCGATCAGCGCGGCCTCCAGCTCGCGTCGCACGTGGCGCTCAAAGGCCTGGAGCTGTCGGCGCGCCTGTTGGCCCGCTTCGCCGGGCGGCAGATCTTGCGAACGCAGCTGAAGCGCGCGGCGCACGCGCTGGACGTCAACGCCGAGCACACCGCTGCTCGGATTACCGCCAAGCGTCATGATCGAAAGGCGCGCGAGGTCGCGCAACGCAGCATCGTCGCCGCGCTCGATCGCTGCGAGAATCGCGTCGCGCAGCGCCTGGACGTCGAACTCTTCTTGCTCGCCGCTGCCGTCGCCCTGGCCATCGCCCTCACCGTCGCCGTCGCCGTTGGTGGCGACGCCGTCGGGGTGTTCGTTCCCGCCCTCGCTGTCGGCACCCGCCGTATCTTGCGCCAGCGCCTCGGCCTCGGTGGCCCGAAAGAAGAATCGGTCGAACACCAGCTCGAAGAGATGACGATCCTCCTGAGACTTGGCGACCGTCGTCGCGAGTGCCTCGCGGAAGTCGTCGCGTCGTCCCCAGTCGACCCGATCGAGTGCGTCGAAAGCGTCGAGCAACTCAGATGTTCCTACGCGCAGGCCCTCGTCTCGTAATTCGCGACAGAAATCGACGATCGTCGGCGAGATCGATCCATGCGGGTCGCCGGCCGCCTTGAAGCCACCGGTCAACGCCGAGTCGGCCATCGCCTCAGGCCAGCCGCTCGATGCCTGCGCGGTCGAGCTTCAGACCGACGCGCTCGGCGACGATGTCTAGGTCGGTGCGGTGTTTGACGATGATGCTCATCGTGTCCGTGAATGTCTTGCGGTCGATCTGATCGGCTCCGAGCAACAACAGGGTGCGCGCCCAGTCGATCGACTCGGCGATGCTCGGCGGCTTCTTGACGTCGAGATCACGAACCAGCCGTACGATCTCCACAAGTCGCTCGGCGATCGCGTCGTCAAGCTCAGGTACATGCAGCTGAACGATCTCAAGCTCGCGCTCCGGACCGGGGTAGTCGAGCCAGAGGTAAAGGCACCGGCGCTTCAGCGCCTCGGTCAGCTCGCGCGAGTCGTTGCTGGTCAGAAGGACGATCGGGTGGGTTCTCGCTTCGATGCGCCCGAGCTCCGGGATCGAAACTTGGAAGTCCGAGAGGATCTCCAGCAGCAGCGCCTCGAACTCGTGATCGGTCTTGTCGATCTCGTCGATCAAGAGCACTACAGGTTCTGGTGATGCGATCGCCCGCAGCAACGGGCGCTCGAGTAGGAACTCTTCGCTGAAGATGTCGTCCTGAACCGATCCCCAGCCGTCTGCGGCGGCCTCGGCTTCGGTCGCAGCGCCGCCGGTTTGAATTCTTAGGAGTTGCTTCTTGTAGTTCCACTCATAGAGCGACTTCGCCTCGTCGAGACCTTCGTAACACTGGAGGCGGATCAGCTCGCGGCCGGTGTAACGCGAAATCGCCTTGGCCAGCTCGGTCTTACCGACGCCGGCGGGTCCTTCGACCAAAACCGGTTTGCCCATGCGAATCGCTAGGTATGAGACGAGCGCGACGGTGTCGCTGGGCAGGTAGCCGACCGACTCGAGGCCGGCCCGCAGTTCGTCGGCGGATGTCGGTTCGGTCAATTCGCTGGGCATCACTGCAGAGTAGTTGCGCGGCGGCTACTCGAACCAGTACTGCTCGTTGATCGTCCGCATTCGCAGTCCGGCGAGCAACAACAGCAGACCTCCGAGGATGACGATTGCGTTGGTGCCACCGGGCGATCCGTCGATCGCGTTGAAAACCGTCACGACAACGGTCCAGATCCCCGCTGCGGCGAGCAGTGTGCCGTCGTGAAACGGTGACGGGAATGGTGCCTCTTCGAGTTGGCGTGCGACCACGCGTAGGGCCGACAGAGCCAGCAGCAGCTGCGAGGCCTCGAGCCAGCCGAAATCAGGAAATCCGCTGATCGCGGTGACGCCGATCGTGATCGCCCCAGCCAGCGCCGCGCGCCGCGCGTTCTCGAGCGCTCGAAAGTGCGTGAAGGGCAGGCCGATGGCCCGCATTCCGCGACCGCTAAATGGACGGGCGATTCGCACTGCCATGGGGTCAGCGCTTAATCGAGAGGCGGAAGACGTCCTCGCCGGAGGACATATAAATCTTGTTGCCACGCGCGATCATGTCGTAACCACACTGACCGCCACCGCGACCGAGCTTGGCGCGTTTACGCGTCTTCTGGTCATAACGCACGAGCTCTCCGGATACGAACAGGCAGTAGAAGACATCGTTGCGCCAACTGCCTGCTGAGCGCGAGGTCGGAACGGCGATTCCAGATGGCGTGCCGCTGACTTTCAAGATCGGGCGTCCGGCGCCGCTGCCAGAGCAGTCGGTGCGCGGCGGCTCCCAGCCGTAGTTGACGCCGGCGACGATGCGGTTGATCTCATCGCAGCTATCGCCCGCTTCCGAACCCCACATGCGCTTGTTGGCGTCAAAGGCAAACTGGTAGGTGTTGCGCAGACCGCAGGCCCAGATGCGATCGTCCGAGGCGGGGCGCTGTGAGCTGTTGGCGACGTTGCCGCAGTTGCCCGGGTTGCCGGTGGCACCCTTGTTGCGACCTGCCGGATCGAGGCGCAGAATCTTTCCGAATGGAACACTGAGATCTTGTGCGCGACCGGGTCCCTTGTTTGGATCGTCGTTCTCGCCGAGGTCACCGATCGACAGATACAGCGCGCCGTCGGGTCCGATGTGCAGACCGCCGCCGACGTGGTTGCTGGCGTCGCTCGGGTGGTTTGAGCTAAAGACCAGGCCGTCGGCCGTTAGACGGCCGCCGCCGGTCGTCTTGAAACGCCACACACAGTGCCCATCGAGCCCGCCACCGCCACCGGAGCCGGTCGGATCGGGGCAGCCTTGTGAGCCGGAGGTGTAGTAGGCGTAGACGTTGTTCTTGCTGTCGGAGGTCAGTCCGAGCAGGCCGGCTTCGCCGCCACCGGAGACGTTGAGCGTCGCCATCACTCGCTTCGAGCCGTTTGAATAGCGGATGATCCGCCCGCTGTCCTTCTCGGCGTAGATCAGACGACCACGCGTGTCGAACGCCAGGCCGACGGCCTGCGGGGCGCCACGTACGTAGCGGCGGACGGAGTAACTGATTGCCGCAGACGCGGTGTCTGAGGCAGTTGCCTGCTCGGAACCAGTGGCTCCGGCTTCGGCTGCCGGTTTGCCGTCGGCCGCACCGTCGGAGCAGGCCCACAAGACAACTGCGGCGACGCCGGCCAGCAAGAACATCACCGGGCGGCGTAGAACGTCGGTCAAAGCCTCAGTCACGGTGGACATCAGTCACGGTGGACATCAGTCACGGTGGACATCATTTGCTGGCACCTCAGTCAATCGGAATTTCCTCGATTTCGACCTCTGCGCTGCCCGATCGCTCGTCGATCCGATCGATCATCCAGTCGAGCGAGTCGCGCAGTACAACAAGTAGGTCGCGCAGAATCTTCTCCAGCTGATGACGGGCGTCTGGCGAGAGCGCGCCCTCGGTCATACCGGACAGCGTCTCGATTATCCGCGAAATCGCTTCGAGGGTGCCCCGGTCGGCGAAACCGCCGCCTTCGCTGCTGCTTCGTGTGCGGTCGTCAAAGCCGGCGTACTGGTCGTAGCCGAGTCCCGGCTGATCCCAATCGATGCCGAACTCCTCGTCACGGTCCTTGATCAAGTCGTCGAGGTCGCCGCCGAATCCGTTCTTGCCAGATCCACCGTTGTGCACGCCAACGCTCATACCGCCGCCTCGGCCTCGGCTGTTTTCTCGCCACGCTTGAACTCGACCCGCAGGTGGCCGTCTTCGATCTTGGCGGCGCCGGGTTTGAACCCGGCGAGCGACGACGGCAGAATCAGCGTGCGCTTCTGGTCGCCGACGCGGATCACGACCTCGAGGCCAATCTTGTTCAAGCCGATTTCTCCCTTTTTGACGAACGGAAGTGCGAGCGACAATGTAGCCGTGTCGCCGTCGATGGAAATGTCTTGTATCAGGGTGTCAAACAGAACGTCGCTCGGCTTGCCGTCGGCCGTTTCGAAAACTTCGTCACCGAGGCGGGCGAGCATCTTCTCGCCGATCACCTCTTCGTCGAAGTACGGGGCCGTCAGCACGGGCACTGGTTCAAACGCGCTCTTGACGAGCTTGAGGTGCTTCTGCTGGGTCGTGCGCCAGCCGTCGAAGTATCCGCCTTCGAGTTCCGGTGGAAACATTCGGTTGACGATCACCGCGTCGGTCAGGTAGCCGTAAAGATTGAGATAGGTGAATGTCCGCATCGCCTCGTTGATCACCATGCGATCTGGCGTCATCACCAGGCGAATGCTCGTCGTCTCGCGGTCGCGCAGAATCTCGTTCATCGCCACGAGGTTGCCGACGAGCTTCTCGATGTCGTCGTAGACGGCCTTGGTCGGTAGCGGAATGTCTGTAAAGGCTTTCGCGATCGGGCGTGCGGCGGCGATCAGCCGTCGTTCCCACGGAAAGACTTTGTCGATCCACCACTTCGCGACGTCCGGGAAGCTCAACAGCCGCAGCGTCTCGCCCGTCGGAGCGCAGTCGACGACGATCACGTCGTACTCGCCACTGTCGTGATGATCCTTGATCTGCAGTAGCGCGAAAAGTTCGTCGAAACCAGGGGGGACTGTCAGTTCCTCGGCGCTGATGCGCTCGAGTCCTCGATCGCTCAACAGATCCGTCATCCAGCTCTGGACCGAGGACCAGTGGCGTTCCATCTCCTCGTTGGCCTGAACCTCCTGCGCGAACAAGTTCGGCGCGACCTCGCGTGGCGTCGAACCCAACTCGGTGTCGAGCGAGTCGGAGAGGCTGTGCGCAGGGTCGGTCGACATCACGACCGTCCGCAGATCGCTGCGCGCGCACGCCAATGCTGTGGCCGTCGCGACGCTCGTCTTACCGACGCCACCCTTGCCCGTGTAGAGAATGGTGCGCGGAGTCACCCACGGAAGTATTTCATGTGGGCGGTGCGTGCTTGACGACCCGGCCGGCGGCGACCGCACGAACTACTTAAAGCGCGACTTGATCGTCACCGATCGGCGGTTACCCGCCAGATCGACTGCGACGACCTTGATTGTGTACTTGCCCTTCTTCGGTTTCTTGAAGGTCAAGCCGCGCTTGCCGCGGCCGACCGTGGCCTTGGCGGACCCGCCGAGCTTGTTGCCTTTGACTGCCGTGACCATCACCGTCGAGATCTTCGAAAGCCTGAAGTTGACGATCACTCGACGGCCCTTAACACGTGCCTTGACCGACGTCACTTGCGGTCGCACCTTCGTGTATTGGCTGAAGTTGTTGCGCGTGCCGCAAAAGATGTCCTCGGTCGTCTCGGTGCAGAGCTTCGAGAGAAATCCGGTCAAAAGGTTGTGGTAGTGCAGGCTCGACTCGGCTCCGCCGACGCTGTAGAGCGACCACGCGCCGGTGTCGCTGGCGGCGGTCTCGCGACGAGCCGCCTTTAGGCCTTCGCGGTAGAGATTCCAGGCGCTCTGGTCGTCGGTGATGATCGAGTAGTCGTGCAGGCCGTCGAGCGACTGCAGGAACATGTTGAGAATGCGTAGGCGACGGTTGCCGGAGTAGCCGATGTAGTGGTAGCCCTCGTCGGCGCTAAGACGCAGACCGACGGGCGCTTCGACTTCGAATGACTTCACCGCCTGGGCCGCCGCCGCAAGGATCGTCGGGTCCTTCAATGCGTTGCCGCTGCGCGCCAGCGACTGGACTGCGGTGCCCTGTGAGATCGAACTGATGAAAGGGGCTTTGCTGCCGGAGAAGGGGAAGTAGTACTCCCAGGTCAGACCACCACCACGATTGACCGCCCACGTGAGCAGCTCGTTGGCGTACTTGCCGAGTGATCGCCGCGCCGGCGCCGACTTCACCGTCCAGACTGCGTTCAGCTTGGCGAAGTTGGAGAGCGGGTGGAAGTGCCAGCCCTGGCCCGCGAAGTACTGGAAGATGATTCTGCTGTCGCCGAAGCGACGGTCGGTGCCGGGGTTGGCGGGGCCGTTGGTCGCAAACCAGTTCGCGTTGTTCTGCAGCGTGTTGAATACTGGAATCACGCGGTCGGCCGTCAGGCGGTTGGTGCGGGCGAGGCCTTCGGCGATCCGGATCTGGAAACTGATCGCGCGGCGGCGCGCGCCAGCGGTTTTGCGACGGACGACGCGGGCGTCGATGTAGGCCTTGCGGGCAGCATCGGCCTTGGCGGCGTCGATCGTGCCGGCGCTTTCGAGCGCGCTGATTGCCGACGAAACTGACGCGCCGGAGGCGGTTGCTGACGGCAGAGCGACGAACATTCCGACCGCGATCGCAACGACAACGATCGGAGTGCTGCTCAACCGGGCGACCGCCTCGCGAGCGCGTTGGCTGCTCGGGAAGAAGAAGTCCATGTACTGAAGGTAAAACGCTTCGGCTCGCGGAGTTGCGGTTCGACACCGATCATGCATTTTCGCTGAAGATTATGGGCTTCTTAACCGCTTCGCAGAGCGGGAAAGCGTGGCCGAGGCCGTTGCTAGGGTCGCGGTTACTGTGTCCGAATCCGCCGAGCCCAAGTCGTCTGCCCAGTCCAAGCCCTCCGAGCGCGCGAGTGAGCGCGCAGCGTCGCGCTCGAAGCTGCCCTCTCGACGATTTCTCGTCTGGGCGGTCGGCCCGCTGCTCGTCTTCCTGATTTTCACCGGCGTGATCCTTACCACCGGCACGCCGAGTTCCGCCAAGCTGATGGAGCAGGCGACCGCGAGTTTTGCTGCTGTGCAGAAGGGCGTGTTCGACTTCTCGATCAGCATCACGCCCGAGGGAACTTCCGACGCGGAGCCCTCCGAGATTCGCCTGACCGGGCCGTTCGAGATTCTGCCCGGCAAGAAACTGCCGCTGGCGAAGATCAACTACACCGTTTCCTCCGGTGGCCGTAGCCAGGTGATCGAGCTGCTGACCACCGGCGACAAGGCCTACACCGTCGTCCAGGGCCAACCGTACGAACTGCCGGCATCGGCCACCAAGGACCTCGAATCGGCCACGCAAGAACTTTCCGGTGGTGAGTCGGCCAAGGGGGCTGGCGGCCTCTCCGGCTTGAAGCTCAACTTCGGTAAATGGCTGCGCAACCCGCAGGTCGCCGCCGGCGAAGAGATCGACGGCACCCCGACCTGGCGTACACGTGCGGGCGTCGACATCGTGGCCGCGCTGAAGGACCTCACCGGCTCGGCGCAGGCGCTCGGCGGAGTGACCGGAACACAGGTCCCCGACCTGACCGAGGCCGATCTCAAAGAATTGCGCTCGGGCATCAAGAACGCAAAGGTCGAGGTATTTGTCGGCCGCTATGACCGCATTGTTCGCAAGATCGATCTCTCGATGGACTTCTCGACGCCTTCAGAGCTGACCGCCGCCGCCGGCGGAGTGACTGGTGGTCGCCTCAACGTCAAGATCGGTATCGCCCAGCCGAACCGGCCGGTGAGCGTGGCCAAACCCACTAATGCGTTGCCGTACAAGGCACTTCAGACCCTTGGCAAAAGCGTCGCTCAGCAGGGCACGGCGCTTGACGACGGACTCGGCAAGTAAGCTCTGCCCGATGCTACGCCCCCACACACTGATTGTTTTCGTGCTATTGGCGCTGGTCGCCCTGTTCTCGAGCGGATGTGGCGACGACAAGTCGTCGTCCGCCGCAGATGGTGTTGTTGACCCGACGGTTCGCCTCAAGACCGCACTCAGCAACGCAGCCAAGCTCAAGAGCGGCGAGTTCACACTCGACGCAACGATTTCGGGCGGCAGTTTTCCGGGCGCGCTCAAGATCACCGGCGGCGGAACGTTCGACACGGCAGCCAAGCCGGCTGAAGCTGACGTGAACTTGTCGGTCGATCTCGGCCCGACCAAGCAAGAATTGGGCTTCGTTTCTGTTGCCGGTAAGAACTACGTCAAGTTCGGCGACCGTGCCTTCGAGATGAAAGAGGGAAAGACCGGCGGCAGTTCGATGACCGTCGATCCCAAGCAAGTCCAGAGTCTGATCAACTCGCTCGACGAGTACGTCAGCGACGTCAAGCGCGACGGCACGACTCAGGCCGCAGGTAAGACGCTCGACGTCTACACGGCGAAGATCGATGTCGACAAGATTGCTACTGACGCTGAAAACAAGAACGGCGGCGACCTCCCGTCGATTCCCGGTCTTGGCAACACCAAGGATCTCGCCAAGTCCGTCGGCGAAACCACCGTCAGCATCGGGATTGACGACCAGGACCTCCCGCGCAGCCTCGCGCTCAATACCAGCTTCGGCGGCGCCACCGGCGACGCCGACCAGGGCGGCCTGAAGGCGACTCTGCTGCTCACCGAGATCAACGAACCCGTCGAGATCAAGAAGCCGGCCAACATCGTCGAAGGCCAGGACGCCATACAGGCGCTCGGCGGCCTGCTCGGCGGAATCAGCGGTCAATGAGCGAGGCCAGCGGCCCCCGTAATAATCCGCTGAAGTTTCTCTTTACGGCCGATGGTTGGCCATATCTCTTCGCTGTAGCGATCCCGCTCGCGATCATCTTTGAGTTTGCGACGCACCCGAGCGCGACAGTGATCTTCGTTACTGCCGCGATCGGCCTTGTGCCCGCCGCGGCGATCATGGGGCGTGCGACCGAGGAACTCGCGGCCCGCAGCGGCCCCGGGATCGGTGGACTGCTCAACGTCACGTTCGGCAACTTCCCCGAGCTGGTAATCGCCGTCCTTGCGCTTAACGCCGGGTTGCACGAGGTCGTCAAGGCCTCGATCGTCGGTTCGGTCATCGGCAACATTCTGCTTGTGCTCGGCGCCTCGATGTTCGTCGGTGGGCTCGGCCGTGAGCGCCAGAAGTTCAACGCGACCGCGGCTTCGGCTCAGTCGACGATGCTGTTGCTGGCACTTGCTGCACTGATCATGCCGGCGGCCTACGAGCTGATCGCCGGCACCGGGTTGCCCAGCGCCGGCGCCGAGCGCATCAACTACGACCCGACCGTCGAGAAAATCTCCGCGATCGTGGCCGTGATCCTCTTGATCGGTTACGGCGCAGGGCTCTTGTTCACGCTGGTCACGCACAGTGCGCTGTTCAACCCTGCTTCAGAGGACCACTCCGAGTTCGCTTGGCCGGTCAAGCGCTCAGTCGCGGTTCTCGCTGGTGCGGCCGTGGTCGTCGGCTTTATGAGCGAGATCCTCGTCGGCTCGATCGAGGAGGCGTCGCACGCGATCGGACTCTCCGAGTTCTTCGTCGGTGTCTTCGTGATTGCGATCGTCGGCAACGCTGCCGAGCACTGGGTCGCCGTGCTCGTCGCCAAGAAGGACAAGATGGACCTCGCTGTCAACATCGCGATTGGGTCCTCGGCGCAGATCGCGTTGACGGTTGCTCCGACGCTGGTTTTGCTCAGTTTCTTCATCGGCCCGCATCCGATGCCGCTCGTCTTCAACGGATTCGAACTGGCGGCGATGATCATCGCTGTACTGACGGCTGGTCAGGTCACCCAAGATGGCGAGTCGACGTGGTTCGA
>JBASTN010000065.1:0-5838 GCA_049274915.1 Solirubrobacterales bacterium | reverse complement strand
GCCAACGGCTGGCCGGTCGCCGGCGAGAGGATGTTGTTGCTCGAGAGCATCAACAGGCGGCACTCTGCCTGAGCCTCTGCCGATAGCGGCAGGTGGACGGCCATCTGGTCGCCGTCGAAGTCAGCGTTGAACGCGTGACAGACGAGCGGGTGAACCTGAATTGCCTTGCCCTCGACGAGCTTCGGCTCGAACGCCTGGATACCCAGACGGTGAAGCGTCGGTGCGCGGTTAAGCAGCACCGGGTGCTCGTGGATGACCTCTTCGAGCACGTCCCAGACCTCGGGCACGCCGCTTTCGACCATTTTCTTGGCGGCCTTGATGTTCTGGACGACCTTACGCTCGACTAGGCGGGCCATGATGAACGGCTTGAACAGTTCGAGCGCCATGATCTTCGGCAGTCCGCACTGGTGCAGACGCAGGTACGGGCCCGACACGATCACACTGCGGCCGGAGTAGTCGACACGCTTTCCGAGCAGGTTCTGACGGAAACGGCCTTGCTTGCCCTTGAGCATGTCGCTCAGCGACTTCAGCGCACGGTTACCCGGTCCGGTGACAGGACGTCCGCGGCGACCGTTGTCAAACAGTGCGTCGACAGCCTCTTGCAGCATGCGCTTTTCGTTGTTGACGATGATCTCCGGCGCGCCGAGGTCGAGCAACCGCTTGAGGCGGTTGTTGCGATTGATCACACGGCGGTAGAGATCGTTGAGGTCGGAGGTTGCGAAACGGCCACCGTCGAGCTGAACCATCGGACGCAGCTCCGGCGGAATCACCGGAACGGCCTCGAGGATCATGTCGGTCGGCTTGTTCTCTGAGTTCAGGAACGCGCTGACGACCTTCAGACGCTTGACGCTACGCGCCTGCTTCTGGCCCTTGGCGGTCTTGACTTCGATGTCGAGCTTCTCGGCCTCGGCTTCGAGGTCGACCTGGTCGAGCAGGTCGCGCACCGAGTCGGCACCCATGCCGCCGCGGAAGTACTCGCCGAAGCCGTACGCGCTACCGAAACGCTCGCGCAGCTCGCGGAACAGTGACTCGTCCGGGACGATGTCGCGAACCTGCATCTCGGTGAAGAGCTCCCAGGTGCGCTGCATGCGGTCGATCGAGGCATCCATGTACGCCTCGGTGTCGGTGATGTCGCTCTCGAAGTTGCGACGGATGTCCTTGGTCGCCTTCTCGCGCTCATCTGCCTTCATGCGCTTCGGGCTGGTCTCGAGCGCGTCGGCCCAGAGGTGGTCGTCGGGTGAGAAGTCAGTCTGCTTGCCGGTCTCGAAGAACTCGATGCGGCGGTCGCGCGACTCTTCGAGTTCCTGGACCATCTGCTGCTTCTCGGCGGTCAGGCCGTCGATGTACTTCTGGACTTCCTTCTCGAGCTTGCCGAGGTCCTTCTGGCGAGCGTCTTCGTCGATGAAGGTGACGATCGACGCGGCGAAGTAAAGAACCTTTTCGAGGTCCTTCGGCGCCATGTCGAGCAGGTAACCGATCCGGCTGGGCACGCCCTTGAAGAACCAGATGTGGCTGACCGGGGCGGCCAGGTCGATGTGACCCATGCGCTCGCGGCGGACCTTGCTGCGCGTGACTTCGACGCCACAACGCTCGCAGACGATGCCCTGGTAACGGACGCGCTTGTACTTACCGCAGTAGCACTCCCAGTCCTTCGTCGGACCGAAGATGCGCTCACAGAAAAGACCGTCCTTTTCGGGCTTGAGCGTGCGGTAGTTGATCGTTTCCGGCTTGATCACCTCGCCGTGGCTCCAGGAGCGGATCTGCTTGCTGTTGGCCAGGCCGATGTTGATTGTGTCGAACTCGTTGATGTCGATCATGTGATCTCTCTATCTCTCTCTAAATTGCCTGGCTGGCTTTACTCAGCGTCGCTGTCGTTGACGATTTCACCGGTCGAGATGTCCTCGATCAGCGGCTCTTCGGTGATCACTGCCGCCACCTGCTCGGTGAGGTCACCGTCGCCATCTACATCTGCAGCGGCTGTCGCGGCCGGCTCCTCGGGAGCGCGCACGCCCGAGAGGTCGATTCCGAGCTCTTCCGCTGCACGCAGCAGGTCGTCCTCTTCCTCTTGGATCTCGACGTCGCCGCCGCCCTCGGAGCGCACCTGGACGTCGAGGCCCAGTGACTGCATCTCCTTGAGCAGGACCTTGAACGACTCCGGAACCGACGGCTCCGGGATGTTCTCGCCCTTGACGATCGACTCGTACGCCTTGACGCGGCCGATCGTGTCGTCGGACTTGATTGTGAGCATCTCTTGGAGCGTGTAAGCGGCACCGTGTGCCTCGAGCGCCCACACCTCCATCTCACCGAAGCGCTGACCGCCGAACTGCGCCTTACCGCCCAGCGGCTGCTGGGTGACGAGTGAGTACGGGCCGGTCGAACGCGCGTGGATCTTGTCGTCGACGAGGTGGAGCAGCTTCAGGATGTACATGTAACCGACGGTCACGTGCTCCTCGAATGCCTCACCGGTGCGGCCGTTGTAGAGCTGCACCTTGCCGGCGCTGCGGCGACCCTCGATCTCTTTTTCGTTGACGTGGAAGTCAATTCCGCGGGCCTCGTGCTTCTTCGCCCAACCGACCAGTGCGGCGTCAACGTCCTTTAGCGATGCACCGTCGAAGACCGGCGTCGAGACGTGCGTGCGCGGGTCGGGCTCACCGTTGGTGAGCTTGTTCTGCGGACGCTCCGGGTCGTCGAACCAGCCTTCTGCGGCTGCCCAGCCGAGGTGCGTTTCGAGCACCTGGCCGACGTTCATTCGTGACGGAACACCCAGCGGGTTGAGAATCACGTCTACCGGGGTGCCGTCCTCGAGGTGGGGCATGTCTTCTTGCGGGACGATTTTCGAGATGACGCCCTTGTTGCCGTGGCGTCCGGCGAGCTTGTCGCCCTCGGCGATCTTGCGCTTGGTGGCGACGAACACGCGGACGAGTTCATTGACCCCCGGCGAGAGGTCGTCGCCGGCCTCGCGGCTGAAGGTCTTGACGTCGATCACGACGCCGCCCTCGCCGTGCGGCACCTTCAGGGAGGTGTCGCGGACTTCACGAGCCTTCTCCTTGAAGATCGCGCGGATCAGCTTCTCTTCTGCGGTTAGCTCGGTCTCGCCCTTCGGCGTGACCTTGCCGACCAGCAGGTCGCCGCTCTTCACCTCGGCGCCGACGCGGACGATTCCGCGGTCGTCGAGGTTGCGCAGCGACTCTTCTGAACGGTTCGGAATGTCGCGGGTGATCTCTTCGTCACCGAGCTTCGTCGTGCGGGCGTCGACCTCGTACTCCTCGATGTGAATCGAGGTGAGGACGTCGTCCTTGACGATGCGCTCGGAAAGGATGATCGCGTCCTCGAAGTTGTAGCCCTCCCAGGACATGAAGGCGACGAGCAGGTTCTTGCCCAGCGCCATCTCGCCTTGATCGGTCGAAGAACCGTCGGCCAGCAGCTGACCCTTGACGACCTTGTCGCCGACGTTGACACGCGGCTTCTGGTGGATCAGGGTGCCCTGGTTCGAGCGCATGAACTTCAGCGTCGGGTACTCACGCTTCTTCGAGCCCGATGCGATCACGAGCTTCTCGGCGTCGACCGACTCGACAACGCCGTCGGCCTCGGCGACGATCACGTCGCCGGAGTCCATCGCGGCGCGGTACTCCATGCCGGTTCCGACCAGCGGAGCCTCCGGGATCAGCAGCGGAACTGCCTGGCGCTGCATGTTCGAGCCCATCAGCGCGCGGTTAGCGTCGTCGTGCTCGAGGAACGGGATCATGCCGGTCGAAACCGACCAGATCTGTTCCGGGGAGACGTCCATCAGGTCGATCTCCTTGGGCGCCACCGTCACGTAGTCGCCCTCGAAGCGGCAGGCGATGTCGCCCTTGAACTTGTTCGTCTTGGGGTCGATCTCGGCGTTGGCCTGGGCGATCGTCTTGTCCATCTCTTCATTGGCGTCGAGGTGGACGATCTCGTCGGTGACGACGCCGTCCTTAACCACGCGATACGGAGTCGTGACGAAGCCGTGCTCGCTGACGGAGGCGTGCGAGGAGAGCGACCCGATCAGACCAATGTTCGGTCCTTCCGGCGTCTCGATCGGGCACATCCGGCCGTAGTGAGTCGGGTGAACGTCTCGGACCTCGATCGGGGCGCGCTCGCGCGTCAGCCCGCCCTGTCCAAGTGCGGACAGACGGCGACGGTGCGTAAGGCCCGACAGCGAGTTTGTTTGGTCCATGAACTGCGACAGCTGAGACGAGCCGAAGAACTCCTTCAGCGCGGCCACAACGGGACGGATGTTGATGATCGTCTGCGGCGTGATCGTGTCGGCGTCTTCGGTGGTCAGCTTCTCGCGGACCGTGCGCTCCATGCGGTAGAGACCCATGCGGAAGTAGTCCTGGATCAGCTCGCCGACGGTGCGAAGACGACGGTTGCCGAAGTGCTCGTACTCGTCGAGACGAGCCTGGATCGGCTCGCGCGGGTAAGTCTGCGCCTCGGCGGCGTAGTCCTTAATTTCGAGGTCCTCCGGAATGCCCATCGCACGCGGAAGGTCGACGAGCTCCTTGACCAGAGCAACGATGTCGTTGCGGGTCAGCTGGCGCTGGTCAAGCGGCTCGTCGAGGTTGAGGCGCTTGTTGAGCTTGTAACGACCGACACGGGTGAGGTCGTAACGCTTGGGGTCGAAAAACAGGCTCTCGAGCAGGTTGCGGGCGTTGTCGAGTGACGGCGGCTCGCCCGGACGCTGCTTCTTGAAGAGCTCGATCAGCGCGCCTTCGTGGCTCAGCACGGTCTCGGCGTCGGCCTCGATCGTGTGGCGCATGTAGAGCGAGTTGTCGAACATCTTGAGGATCTCGTCGTTGTCGACGAAGCCGAGCGCGCGAAGCAGCACAGTGACCGGCAGCTTGCGCTTGCGGTCGATGCGCGCGTAGACGCGGCCCTTCTTGTCGATTTCGACTTCGAGCCAGCTACCGCGGCTCGGCATCAGGTTGGCGACGAAGACCTGCTTCTCGCGGTCTTTCGGCTCCATCAAGTAGGCGCCGGGCGAGCGTTGCAGCTGCGTTACGACGACGCGCTCGGTGCCGTTGATGATGAATGTGCCGCGCTCGGTCATCCACGGGAAGTCGCCCATGAAGACGGACTGCTCGCGGATTTCGCCGGTCTCGAGGTTCTGGAAGGCGACGGTGACGCTCAGCGGGCGCGAGTAGGTGAGGTCCTTTTCGCGGCACTCGCCGATCGTGTGCACCGGGTCTTCGAACTTGATGTCGCCGAAGACGACGCCGAGGTTGCCGGTGTAGTCCTGAATCGGGGAGACATCGTTGATCGTCTCGCGCAGGCCACCCTTCTTGGGCTCGACCAGCCAATCAAACGACTGCTTCTGAATGTCTACGAGGTTTGGAACGTCAAGCTTTTTGTCGAGGCGCGCAAATGTGCGGCGCTGACGTGGGGGTGCAGCGGCTGTTGCCAAGGTGGCAGCTCCTTCTAATGGCTAATGGCTCGGCCTAATGGCTCGGCGATGGATACAGGACGCCAGGATGCGGGCGCGGCCTGCTGATTTAGGGGGGTCCCTGTAAGTTCAGGGATTTACGAGTTCAGAGATTTACGGCAGAGAGGTTTACGGCAGAAGTTGGGGGTAACCCGTCGAAAACGGAGGACCGGCCTGAACCATCACGGACCCCGGCGCCCAGCGTTCGGCTGGATCGCACGGCTGCGGATATAGGACAGGAACGAAGAACTATACCACCATCCAGGACGGAAAGTGGACGGTAGTCCGATCGATGCAATCGCTCATTCAGGTGACTTTGTCGAGACCCTGGCGTATGAACGTCACGCGACGACCTATACGGATTCGTGCCGCCCGAGCCGACGAGCGTTGAT
>JBASTN010000064.1:0-59057 GCA_049274915.1 Solirubrobacterales bacterium | reverse complement strand
GCGCGCAACGGCCCACCGCCGGTCACTCGCCGACGCGCGACCGCGAGCGGTCCGAGCGACTTTTCATGGCGATGTGTCTGTCTTGCCCGACACCTGGGCGCGATTATCTTGCCAAATTGTCGGATCCGCAGCTTTCTACACCACTTATGCGAGAGCTGCGTGACTATCTGGTCGAAAACTTCGAAAAGCCGCATGCGGGAGCCTCTGAATTAAAGGCTGAGCTACGGGATGCCGTTACAGAAGTAGCGATGCTTTCCGAGAGGGAAAACGCCTCCGCCAAAGCGATCCAGCTTGGCTTTTTGCAGCTCCAGAAAGCCGGTCTCGACCGAGCCCTTGCGGGATCCCCCGCAGCAGGTAAGGCAAAGATCGAAATGGAACGGCAAGAAGTGATCAAAGAGCTCGGTCAGCTGTCAGCGGAATTCGCGTAAACGGCCCAGATTCCCCTCGGTCTGTCGCTTATAGCGATGAACCGATTCTCCCCCAAAAACTTCACAGCACTGCCGCTGTCAATTGGCGGACTTGTGCTCGGAACCGGCCTCTTGATTGGATCGATCACCCGTGGGTAACGCGGCCGCCAGCAACATCGATCCGGTAGAGCCCGAGGTCGAAGAGACCGAGGCGCCGGTCGCGAAGGCCCCCGGCGTTCTGCCGGCGTTTGACCACACGGCCGAGCAAACCCCCGGTGAGAGCCGCGAGGCGATCGACACCGTACGTCTGTACCTCAAGGCGATCGGCGAGCGCAAGCTGCTGACCGCCGAGGATGAGATTCGTCTGGCCAAGCGCATTGAGCGCGCCGACAACGCCGCCAAGAACGAGATGATCGAAGCCAACCTGCGCCTCGTTGTCAGCATCGCGAAGCGTTACAACGACCGAGGGCTGACGCTGCTCGACTTGATTCAAGAAGGCAACGTGGGCCTGATGCGCGCCGTTGAGAAGTTTGACTGGCGCCGTGGTTTCAAGTTCAGCACTTATGCGGCGTGGTGGATCCGTCAAGGCATCACCCGCGCGATCGCAGACCAGGCGCGCACGATCCGTATCCCCGTGCACCTTCTGCAGAACGTCAACAAGGTCGCCGCCGTGCGCCGCCGTCTGGAGCAAGAACTAGGTCGCGAGCCGACAGAGGAAGAGATCGCTGCCGCGCTCGACATCGACGTCAAGGATGTCAAAAAGCTTATGGAACTCAACGCCGACACCGTGTCGCTCGACACGCCGATCGGCAGCGATGAAGGCAGCGCCACGCTGGGTGACGTCGTCGAAGATGACGATGAGATGCGCCCCGAAGCGATCGTTGCGGAGCGTCTGCTTTCAGAGGACATCGACGTCGTGCTCAGCCAGCTCAACGAACGCGAACGCCGCGTCATCGAACTGCGCTACGGCATCACCGGCGACGAGCCGTTGACGCTCGTCGAGATCGGCAAGTACATCGGCGTGACGCGCGAACGCGTCAGACAGATCGAGATCGCCGCGATCAACAAGCTCCGCCGCGGTCACGAGACCGAGCGGCTACGGCGCGCTTAGCCAGTCCACCTCGCCTGGCAACGAAAAAGACCGCCCCCCGCAAGGGACGGTCGATTTGACTGCTGCGATAGCTCCCCGGGTTGGACTCGAACCAACGACATTTCGGTTAACAGCCGAACGCTCTACCAGCTGAGCTACCGGGGAATGAACGAGGCAGAAGGTACCAGCCGGACCAATTGCTGCCAGCTAGCGCGAGGCAGCGAACAGCTCAATCTCGGCGGCTGCCTTTGCCGCTCCGTCGTTATCGGCGGCCCAGCGTGAAAGTTGACGAGCACGCTCGGTCATCGCCGGGCGTGAGAGAACCTTCTCGACTGCCGCGGCGATTGTGCGACTCGAGATGAACCGTGCAGGTACGGCGACGCCGACTCCGGCCCAACGCAGTCGGGCAGCATTCTCAAACTGATCACCCGACGCAGGACAGATCACGACTGCAGTGCCGCTGGTCAACGCGCGCATGATCGTTCCGTGTCCGCCGTGACAGACGATCACATCGGCTTCAGGCAGCACTTGCGAGTACGACACCCAATCGACGATCGACGTGTTCTGTCCCGGATTCAACGCTCGCTGCGGCTCACGCCCGTTCTTCGTGGCGATCACGCGCACAGGCAGATCGCGAAGGCCGGCGACGGATGCGCCGAGCATCTTGTGATCGAGATCCTGCGCGGTGCTCGGCGCGACGATCACCAGCGGATCGTCTCCCGGGGGTATCGCGATCTGCTCGGTCGGAGGTTCCCACATGATCGGGCCGACCACCTTGACATGCGGCGGCCAGCTGCGCGTGGGTTCGAGCTGGGGGAGTGTTCCGACCAAAACTAGTTCTTGCGACATGCCACCGTGCACCCGGTCGATCGGCGCGAGCCCGACATGCTCGCGGGTCTCATTGAGCTCGCCGCGTCCGTACTCGAGCGCATGTTGTTCAAACTTGCTGACGACGCGAAAGAACTGCTTCGCGGGCCAGAATTTCGCCGGCGACCAACCGCTGCCGAACGGTGCCTCATCGGCTCCGGTGACGTGCCAGAAGTGCGGAATGATCGTCACCAGTGGGGTGTCGGTTAACTCTGCTGCAAGCGACCCCGACAGCGTGAGGATGTCCGAGACGATCACATCAGGTTTGAAGTCGTGCACCACCTCGACCAGTTGGTGCGCTGCCAGCGAGGCTGCCTGATGGACTGTCGGTGGCGCCGTTCCAGGCGCGTGCTCGAACACCGGCGCCTTGAAGTACGCCATGTCTGCCGCTTCGATCTGTTCCTGCCAGCGAAACCAGGTGTGAATACCGACCTGGTGGCCCTGAGCGCGTAGTAGGCGCCCGATCGCGATCATCGGGAAGGCGTGCCCGGGCTCGCCGATCGCGACGAGTAGGAAGCGCTTGGGTGCCGGCGACGACACCTACGACGCTGCGTCGGCGACCGTCTCCAGGATCGCGCGGCGGCCGGCTTCGTCGGGGGCCATCGGCGAGATCAGCAGGTTGTCGACACCGACGGCCTTATAGGCAGCGATCCTCTCGGCAACCTGGTCCTTGTTGCCGACCAGCGAAACCATGTCGATCAGTTCATCCGGAATTGCCGCACCGGCCTCGACATACTTCTTCTCGAGGTAGAGATCCTGAATCCTCTTCGCCTCGGCCTCGTATCCGTACGACGACACCAGCGTGTTGTAGAAGTTCTTGCTGCGGGCGCCCATGCCACCGACGTAGAGCGCGATGATCGGGCGGATCATGTCGCGCAGCGCGCCGATGTCACCGTCACCGGTTGCGGCGAACACGCTCGGCGAAATAGCGACGTCGTCGAGTGAGCGCCCGGCGCGTTCAGCGCCTTCCTTGAGATTTGAGTTGAGTCGCTCGGAGTGGTCGGTCGCGTAGAAGTAGGGCAGCCAGCCGTCCGCGATCTCACCTGCGAGGGCGGTGTTTTTCGGACCGATCGCCGCGAGGTAGATCGGGATGCGCTCCTGAACCGGCGGAAGCATGATCTTCAATGGCTTGCCGAGGCCGTCAGGCAGCGGCAGCTTGTATATCTCGCCATCGAACTCGGCGCGCTCACGGCCGAGCATCATCCGCAGGATCGCGATGTACTCACGCGTTCGCTGCAACTGTTTTGCGAAGGGCTGGCCGTGCCAGCCTTCGGCGACCTGCGGGCCACTGGAACCGAGCCCGAGGATGAAGCGTCCATCTGACAGGCAGTCAAGCGTCGACGCCGTCATCGCCGCGTTTCCCGGCGTGCGTCCCGGAATCTGGAAAATCGCCGCGCCGAGCTTGATCGTCGATGTCTGCGATGCGAACCAGGCCAGCGGCGTCGCGGCATCGGAGCCGTATGCCTCTGCGGTCCAGACGCTGTCGTAACCGAGCTTCTCGGCGGCCTGAACGGTCTTCAACTGGTCGAAAAGATGATCGCGGTTAACTACGTAACCGACGTGGACTCCGAGTTTCATGCTTGCCTCCGGGGTGAGTTAGAAGAGTTCATCGCCAACGCGCTCGAAGACGATCTCGGGAATGCGGACGTTGGGCGAGAGCGAGAGCAGCCAGAGCACGGCGCTAGAGAGGTCCTCCGGGCGAATCATCTTCTCACCGGGTACGCCGCCCTGTTGCGCAAACTCGGTCATCGGCGTTTCGACGAACGCGGGGGAGAGCGCGGTCACGCGGATTCCGTCGTTTTGAAGCTCTTTGTGCAGTCCGTTGGACCAGTTGGCGACTGCCGCCTTGGTCGCGGCGTAGATCGAAAGCCACGGCTGGCCGTAGCGGCCGGCGATCGACGCGAGGTTGATGATGTACGCCGTGTCATTCGCCTTGGCAGACTCGCGCAGCATCGGCAGCGCTTCGCGTGTAGCGATCACCGTCGAGCGAATGTTTACGTTGAGCTGGAGATCGAGATGCTTGGTTTGGGTGTCGCCAACCGCTGCGCCAATGCCTACCCCGGCATTGTTGACCAGCACGTCGAGCCCGCCGTACTTGTCCTTGTGTGCGGCGACCAGTGCGACCACGCTGGCTTCATCGGCTGCGTCGCAGACCACGTCGTTGATCGTCAGCCCCGCTTCGCGCAAGTCGGATGCGGCGTTTCGCAGCTTCTCTTCTCGACGGCCGGCGATTGTCACAGCGAAGCCGTCCTCGCCGAGTGCGCGGGCGATCGCAAATCCGATCCCGCTGGATCCACCCGTCACAAGTGCTGATTTGTCGGCCACGGAGCTGAAATTCTCGCTTCAGTTGACTGCCGCGGCCCCTCGGCCTCGACGCGTCGGGCATCATATCGGCGTGGCATTCAATAGTGCCGCCCCTCTTCCGACCCTGCGCAGACTGGAGGCAGCAGCGATGAGCAGTTCCATGGACGAGTTGATCGAGCGTTTCAAAGGCGAGGCGCGAGAGCGTTACGAACGGATTCAAACGCTGCTCGACGGGGTCGGATCGTCCGACGACGCGGCCGACCGTTGCAACGGCATTCGCGAGGAAGCACACAAGCTCAAGGGCGCGGCCGGGATGCTCGGGTTCCCCGAACTCAAGGATCGCGCTTCGGAGCTTGAGGCCCTCTCGGCCGCGATCGCTGAGCAGCCGGACGAGCGGGCGCAGGCGACACTGACACCGGCGGTTTCGGCTCTCGCGTCCTCACTGCCCGCAACAGAGCCAGACCCGCGTTCAACAGGGGCTCCTAACGCCTCATAAGGCTTCCCAAACGACATGCTTCCGGCCGGAGACATGAGATAATCCAGCGCACCAACATCCTTGCGCCTCAAACGACCTAGGAAAGACCGGAGAAGCCCATGCTTAAGCCCGCGCTGCAGGACGCACTCAACGCCCAGGTAAAGAACGAGTTCTACTCGGCCAACGTCTACCTCGCGATGGTCGCATGGTTCGAGGATCAGGGCCTTTCCGGCTTCGCGACCTGGATGCGCGCCCAGTACCAAGAAGAGCTCGAGCACGGAATCAAGATCTTCGACTTCATCGTCGACCGCGATGGCAGTGTCGTGATCGAGGCGATTGATGCACCGCCGCTTAAGTGGGACTCGCCGCTCGCCGCGTTCGAGGCCGCATACGAAAACGAGAAGGCCGTCAGCATGATGATCGATGACCTCTACGACCTCGCCGCCAAAGAGAACGACCACGCCACCCAGGTGATGCTCCAGTGGTTCATCACCGAACAAGTCGAAGAAGAGGCCTCGACCAAGGCGGCGGTTGACAAGCTACGCCTGGCAGGCACTGATGGCGGTGCGCTGTTCGTGCTCGACCAGCAGTTCGGCTCGCGCCAGGCCAGCCAAGAGGGCTGATCCGGCCGGCGCTAGTCGCCGGTGTTGTTAATCACAGATGCTTTTAGTCACGGATGCTTTTTAGTCACTCAGTAGCTCGTTGAGATCCGCATACGGGATTCCGTGAGCGGCCGCATTGAGCGTGCCTTCGTTGAGAAACTCAAGTGCGAGATCCTTTGCCAGACCCAGCGCGGCACGGCTCGGAACCGAGCCTGTGCTGACGCGCGCCGCACCGAGCACCGAGTAGTCCTCGAGCGTTAACCCGGCCGGTCCCGCGAGCGCATTAAACGGTAGGTCCGCACCTTGGATCAGCAGTGCGAGCGTGCGCCCGTCTTGCACTCCGGGGACGAAGACACCGTCGGCACCGGCTTCGGTGTAGGCGGCGAGCCGTTCGAGCGTGCGCTCCAAACGCGTCGATTCATCGCCCACGCCGCGAAGAAACACGTCGGTTCGGGCATTTACGAATAGCCGAACGCCCTCAGCGTCGGCGCTGTCACGTGCTGCGGCGACTCGCGCCGCAGCGTCCTCGAGCGGCATCAATTCGTTCCGACCGCCCGCGAGAACGTCTTCCAAGTTAATCCCGACGGCGCCGGCGGTGATTACCGAACGTACGGTGTCGGCGACATCGCCGGCCCTCGCTCCAAAGCCGGACTCGATGTCGGCAGTCACCGGCACGCTGACCCTTGAAGCGATCATCGCGATGTTGGCGATCAGCTGCTGTCGGGTGATCGTCTGACCGTCGGGCAGGCCGAGCGAGAAGGCCGCACCGGCGCTCGTTGTGCCGATCGCCTTGGCTCCGGCGCTTTCGAGCACCCGGGCACTGCCGCCATCCCATGCATTGAGCAACCGCAGTGGGTCGCCCGGACGGTGCAGTGCGTGAAAGTCGTCTGCCAGAGCGCCCATCGCGGTCATCGTAACTGTGCGGCCGTGCAAACCATCGGTCGCGGTGACTAGCCCTTGGCGCGCTTGCGCATGTGCGGAACGAGCTCGCGCTTTCGCAGACGCATGGAGCTGGGCGTGACCTCGAGCAACTCGTCGTTCTCGAGAAAGTCCATGTTCTGTTCGAGTGAGAAGATCGTCGCGGGAGTCAGTTGGACGACGCCGTCGGATGACTTCGAACGCATGTTGGTCAGCTGCTTCGCTTTGCAGATGTTGATCTCAAGATCGTCGCTGCGGCTGTTGAGGCCGATCACTTGCCCTTGGTAGACCTTGTCGCCGGGATTGACGAAGACCGTGCCTCGTTCCTCGGCGTTCTGCAGTGAGAACGGGGTGGCGGTGCCGGTCTCGAACGCGATCAGCGCGCCGTTACGGGCCTGCTCAAGGTCGGCTCCCATCGGCTGGTAGCCGTTGTGCAGCGAGTTCATGATCGCCGTGCCTTTGGTGTTGGTCATCAAGATTCCACGGACGCCGAGCAGCGCTCGCGTGGGGATCTCGTAGGTCAGCCGGGTCAGGCCGCCGCTGAGTGCGTGTTGGTCCTTCATCACTGCACGACGCTGGCCGAACTCGGTTTGGACCGCGCCCGCGTGCTCATCGGGAACCTCGATCACGACTTCTTCGACTGGTTCGAAGATCTTGCCTTCGATCTCGGTGGTGACGACCTGCGGGCGGCCGACCTCAAGCTCGAAGCCTTCGCGGCGCATCGTTTCGATCAGCACGCTGAGGTGCAGCTCACCGCGGCCGGAAACAAGAAAGCCCTTGTCGTACTGCTCGACGCGCAGACCTACGTTGGTCTCGAGCTCCTTCTGAAGACGGTCGCCGATCTGACGGTTCGTCGTGAAGTCGCCCTCGGTGCCCTTAAACGGGCTGGTGTTCGGCCCGAGATAGATCTGCAGAGTCGGTGCCTCGACCTCGATCGTCGGCAGCGCCTCAGGCGTTTCGGCGTCGGCGATCGTCTCGCCGATCTGCGCGTCGGAAATGCCGGTGACCTGAACGATGTCGCCGGCCACGCCCTCTTCGACGACGAAGCGGTTGAGCCCGTGGCTCATGTAGACGTCGCCGATGCGACCTTTCTCGATCGTCCCGTCGCGCTTGATCACTGCGATCTGGTCGCCGGCTTTGACCTTGCCGCGGGTGATGCGGCCGATCGAATACTTGCCCTTGAAGTTGTCCCAGGCCAACGCTGTGACGAGCAGCTGGAACGGGCCGTCGGCATGCACATCGGGCGCAGGGATGTACTCGATGATCGCCTCGAACAGCGGCGTTAGGTCTGCGTCTTCGGTCGGGTCGGCCGGCGGCTTCGCCCAGGCCTTGCCTTCACGGCCGATCGCATAGAACTCGGGGTAGTGCAGCTGGTCATCGTCGATTGCTAGCTCAAGGAATAGGTCGGCGAGTTCGGACTCGACCTCATCGATGCGGCTCGCGGCCTTGTCGATCTTGTTGACGACGACGATCGGCTTGAGTCCGTTCTGGAGCGCTTTCGTCAGAACGAACTTGGTCTGTGGCATCGGACCCTCTTGAGCGTCGACGATCAGTAGACAGCCGTCGGCCATGTTCAGCGTGCGCTCGACTTCGCCGGAAAAGTCTGCGTGGCCCGGGGTGTCGATGATGTTTAAGCGGTACTCGCCGTACTCAACGGCGGTGACCTTTGCGGTGATCGTGATTCCGCGCTCTTTTTCTTGATCGCCGGAGTCCATGATTAGGTCCTGAGTCATCTCGGCTTGGTTGTCACGAAAGACTTGGGACTGCTTAAGAAGGTGGTCGACGATGGTCGTTTTGCCGTGGTCGACGTGGGCGATGATCGCCAGGTTTCGAAT
Organism: Solirubrobacterales bacterium; assembly: GCA_049274915.1. GTDB lineage: Bacteria > Actinomycetota > Thermoleophilia > Solirubrobacterales > JACPNS01 > JACPNS01. Next base: position 50,559 of record JBASTN010000064.1, on the reverse strand, counting down.
CTTTGGGGGAGCTTGGGTGCTTGTATTCATGTACTTGAGACGGTAGCGATGCCCGCCTCAAGTACATGACTACGAACTATTACTCCTGTTCCTGCGACAGGTGTGTCTTAAGCACGTCGTCGCCGCGCTCGCCGGTGCGGATGCGAATCGTCTCCTCGACCGGGATGATGAAGATCTTCCCGTCGCCGACCTCACCGGTCCTGGCGTTGTTGAGGATGATGTCGACGACCTTCTCGACCTCGGAGTCGTCGACCACGCACTCGATCTTCAACTTCGGGCGCAGGTGGATGACCAGTTCGGCGCCGCGGTAGTGCTCCGTGACGCCTTTCTGACGGCCCGAACCCTTGACGTCGGTAACCGACATGCTCGGCACGCCCGAATCCAGTAGATCACGGCGGATCGGGTCGAACGCCTCGTGCCGAACGAATGCTTCGATCTTCTTCATGTTCTTACTCCTCGCTGAGTCGTTTGAAGATTTACTGGGCTAAGTCAGGGCCTGGGACCGCTGGTACGAAGTGGCTCCGGGGATTCCGGGGTCCGCCAGCTCGGTCGGCGGAATGAAGACCTCGGGGTAGCCGTACATGCCGTGCTCGGAAATATCGAGGCCGTCATCCTCCTGGAGTGCTTCGACCCGCATGCCGATTGTGGCCTTAATCGCGGCGAAAACGGCCAGGCTCGCGAGGAACGTGAACGCGCCGACGATCAAGATGCCCGCGAGCTGAACGCCCAACTGCTTGAAGTTGCCCGAGTAGACCAGCCCACCGAGGAACTCGCCGTCTTGTTTAACGCCTACAGCGTTGAGCTCGGCGAAGCGGGGCAGGCAGAAGATTCCGGCGGCGAGGGTGCCCCAGAGGCCGGCCATGCCGTGGGCGGTGATCGCACCGATCGGGTCATCGGTCTTGCTGTCGATCCAGCGCAGACCGAGCGTGACGATCATTCCGCCGATCAGGCCGATCGGCACGGCGGCCCAGACATCGACGTAGCCCGAAGGCGCTGTGATCGAAACCGCTCCAGCGATCGCGCCGTTGCCGATCATCGCGATGTCGTAGTTGCGTTCGAAACGCCAGTTGGTGATTGCTGCTCCGAGCACGCCGCTGGCGACCGAGAGGTTGGTGACGACGGCCACTTCTGCGAAGCGGCCACCGATTGCGCCGAACGTTGAGCCGGCGTTGAAGCCGAACCAGCCGAACCAGAGGATCAGGATTCCGAGCCCGAACATCGGCAGCGAGTGTCCGGGCAGCGGGCGGCTGCGACCGTCTCTGTACTTACCGCGACGCGCGCCCAAGAGCAGCACGCCGGCCAAACCGGCGGCGGCACCTACGAGGTGAACCGCAGTCGATCCGGCGAAGTCTTGCATTCCCCATTGCTGGAGAAATCCTCCGCCGTAGACCCAGTGGGCCGCCAGGGGGTAGATCAATCCGGTGAAAATCAACCCGAAGATGATGTACGTGCTGAACTTGACGCGTTCCACAAGTGGGCCGACTGCGATCGCCAGGACGACCGCCGCAAAGCCCCATTGAAAGAGGAACTTCGCATAGATCGACGCATCCGAAAAGCCCATTGCCGGAAATGCGGTCAGCGGATCACCAAAGTTCGACAAGAAAAATCCGGTCGTGCCGAAGAACTCTCCGCTGCCGTCACCGGCCCCACCGAACGCGATCGCAAATCCGACCGCCCAGAAAGCGACCGCCGATAGCGCGGTGTTGAACACCACCTTTGCGATGATCGATCCGGCGTTCTTGCCGCGCACGAGGCCGACCTCGAGCGCGGCGAACCCGGCCTGCATGAAAAACACGAGTAGGGCGCAGAGCAGCACCCACAATGTGTTGAGGCTGGAATCGGTAATCACCGGATCCGGCGCGGCCTGCGCCGCCGCCGGTAGTGCCAACGCCAAAACAGCAGCGAATCCGAGCAGCGCGAGCGCGCGGCTACGTGAACGTTTCAAAACGCCTCCCCTGAAGAAATGTGTACCTGTTGGTGGTCGCTAGCCGTCCGGGTCGGCCGCACTGGGTGACGGACCTCGCCGGAAGGCGACGCGGGGGAGTCTAATTGTGGGTACCGGCGGCGTGGGGTAAGCCCTATCCGCAGGAGTGCCGCGGCTTAGTTCAGCCGACTTGTTCGAGGCCACCGCCGTGCACGTCGAACATGAACTCCCCGACCTCGACATGGGGGAGCAGTGGGTGCGTGCGGAGGATCTCCGCATCGGCGTGCAACGTTGCGATCTGGTCGTCGATCGTCAGAAAATCAATCGTCGGCTCGGTGCCGGTGTGTTCGTGCACCACGGTCGCAATCGTCTCTTGCGTGTTCGCCGCGACACCGCAGTCGGTGTGCTGGATCAGCGCAATCCGGTTTACGCCGAGCACGTGTGCCGCGATCGTGAGCGTTCGCAGGACGTCTTGGGTCACGCGTGCGCCCGCATTTCGGATCACCTTCGCGTCGCCTGGAATCAACCCGAATGCGGCCAGCGGATCGATCCGCGTGTCGATGCACGTGACGATCGCGAGACCACGTCTGGCTTGCCCGTCGGCGAGCTCTACGTGGTCGGCGGCGTACCCGCGATTGGCTTTGAGGATGTCGGAGAAAGGCATGAGTTGATCGGGCTAGTGGGCCGGGAAGGACTCGAACCTTCGACCCAGGGATTATGAGTCCCCTGCTCTAACCAACTGAGCTACCGGCCCGCGGCGGAATCTTACGGCGGAATCTTACGGTGACGCCTGGCCGGAATCGCAATCAGCCTGTTTCCAGCAACTTTTTCCGTCCGATCGGATGTTTCTCGGAAGGAGACCCGTAACTACCCGTCGAAAAACCTGGCCATGAAGCAAGCTGCCGTGATCGACGCGCCGACTGTAAAGTCCGCCACTAAAGCCGTAAACGAGACCGCCGCCAAGGCCGACTCGCCAATCAAGGCCAGCAAGGGGACCAAGGCCTCTTCCGGCGTCCAAGACAAGCCGCTCACTCTTAGCGACCTGATCCGATCGAAGCTCGACGGATGCTCACGCGCTCAGCGCGATGTCGCGCTTTACATCATCGACCATCTCGAAGAGTCGGCTTTCCAAACCGCCGAGCAGCTCGCCGCTCAAGTACAGACTTCGTCCTCGACCGTTGTGCGCTTCAGTCAGGCACTCGGTTTCGAAGGATTCCCCGAGCTCCAGACCGCCGCTCGCGAGGAATATCGCGCCGAGCGTCGCGAACAGGAGACCGGAGGCAACGGCACGTTGTTCGGTCTCGACCCGACTGCAGCCGAGTCAACCGTCGCCGCTGACCAGATCAACATCGAAGAGACCGCGCGTCGCATGGACCGCAAGACCTTCGACGCCGCGATCGACTCGATCACCAGCGCCAAGCAGATCATCGTTGTCGGCACCGACCAGATGGCTTTCTTCGCCTCGTACATGCGTCATATGTTGATGCTGCTCGACCACCGCTGCGAGCTGGTCGCCAGTCCCAGCCAAGACTCGATCAGCCGCGTCGCGCGAATCGATGAGGACACGCTCGTCATTACCTTCTGCGCCGGCCGCCCACACACGATCGTCACCCGCGCGATGCGTCTGGCGAGTGCTCGTGGTGCGAAGTCAATTTCGATCACCGATGCGTCGATGAGCGAGATCGCCAAGCTTTCGTCGCATCACATCTATTACTCGTCGACGAGCCCGTCGTTCTTGCGCTCGCACACTGCGCTGCTGGCGATTGTTCAGGGGTTGGTGCACGGGTTGTACGAGAGCAACACCGACGTATACGGCGGCAAGATTCGGGCCTATCGCGGCAAGTAGCCGCGCGACAACATCAATGTGTATGCCTTCAATGCGTATGCCTTGGGAGACGGCGTCGCATGACTAGGCGAGGCGCAGTTGCCGGTGGATTGATCGCCGCAGTCGCAGCCTCTGGCGGATTCGTGATCACAGCTGACGAGGACGCGCCGCCGGCTGATCCCGCGCGTGTTGCTGCGAACAAGCTGACGATCTCCCAGTTGGTCGGCCAGCGGATTGTCACCGGCTACGTCGGCAGCAAGCCGACGCGCTCGGTGCTTCGGGCCGTTCGCCGTGGTCGGGTCGGCGGCGTGATTCTTTTTCGAGACAACGTCCAAGATCAACGGACCGCCCGCCGGGTGACGCGCCGACTCCAACGCGAGGCGAGGGTCGGAAAGCAACCGTTCCTTTTCGTGATGATCGACCAAGAGGGTGGGGACGTCAAGCGAATCGATTCGATCCCGCCGAAACGCAGCCCTCAGCAGATTGGTGACGGAGCCGACGTCGCGATTTTTGCACGCCGCGAGGGGTTCGCCACTGGTCGGGCTCTTCGGCGGCTCGGGGTAAATGTCGACCTGGCACCCGTTGCAGACGTTCCTGACGGTCCGGATTCGTTTCTCGGTACGCGTGCATTCTCGCGCGACCGCGACGTGGTTGCCGCTGGAGCCTGCGGATTTGCGGCCGGTCTGAAGTCTGGGAAAGTGGGCTCTGCATTCAAACATTTTCCCGGCCTCGGTTGCGCGACCGCAAACACGGACGACCAGTCCGTCAGAGTTACCGCGCCGCGGTCGGCGATCACCGCCGATCTGCGGGCGTATTCCACGTGCCCGGCAACTCCCTCGATGGTGATGCTGGCGAGCGCCACATATCCGTCGCTGGGGATCCGCGTTCCGGCAGTGTTGTCACCAGCAACCTACGAGTTGCTTGCCGACACTGGATTCTCCGGATTGACGATCTCGGACGCGCTCGACACTCCCTCGCTCGCTGAGCAGAAGAACCACCAGCGGCGGGCCGTCAACGCCGGGCTAGATCTACTGCTTTACGCGCAGACGAAGCACGCGGCTAGCCGCGCGTTCCGACGGCTAGCCGCCGACGCACGATCAGGAACGATCGCTGAACAGGCGTTGAGGGATTCTGCGACAAGAATCCTGCAGTCCAAACTCGCGCTGCAGAACGGCGATGCGCCGTAGGCAAACGAAAAAGCGCGGGGCCTCGGCATGAAACCCCGCGCTTTTTGCCGGCCGCTTGCATTCACGGTGCGGCCTGTCGGTTGAAGGTCTAACTGACGCGGAAGATCGCGACGTTCCCGCTCACTTCGTTGGTCGTGATTACCAGCGGTTGGCCTGACGGGCTGTTGCCGGCGTCGACGAAGAGGATTCCCTCCGGGCTGGTCGCGGTGGCACGGGCGTTGACATACCCGGCGATCTTCGCTTGGCCCGGTGTGGCGCGGAGGTCGAACGCGAAGATCCCACCCTCTCGTTCGGATCCGGCGAACGCATACATGCGGCCGAATGCTTTACCGGTCGTGATGCCTTCGATCTCGGGCCCCTTGTTGTCGCTGCGCGAGTCGAGTCCGCCCGTCGCACCGTCTGCGTTCCAGTTTGCCGGGTCGTTGGCCTTGATGTACTGCTCGACATTGTCGCCGGAGTCCCAGGTCATCGATCCCGTGTGGCTGAACAACGAGACTCCGCGGCCGCCAAACGCGTACAGGTGGTCATAGTCGCCGTCGTTGTCTGTGTCACCGAGGGACTTCGTGACCGTAAGACGACCGAGCTTGGCGTCGGCCTTGTCGGCAGCACTGAACGCCGTCGGGTCGAGCGTTAGGTCTTTGACCCGCGCCTCCTCGGAGTAATAGGTCCAGTCGCGCGAGTCACCTTCGTTGGCGGTGATGAACCGAGCGTGCGAGTCGCCGGGGAGCCGGTAGCTGGCGATCGCATCGGGTTGGTACATGCCGAAGACGTTGTTGTAGGTCGCGATGTTGATGCCACCGTTGATCGCAGAGTCACGGTCCGATGGGTCGAGGCCGTTGCCGGGAAGACCGTGGTCCTTGAAACCGATCCCCTTGACCGATGTAACCGTCGCCGCCGCGATGTCCAACGTTGCCACGGCGTTGGCCTCTTGGATTGTCACCAGAGCCGTCGCGCCGTGAGCGGGAGCAATGAACTCCGGCTCGAGGTCCTGAAGGAATGACGCGCCGGGACTGAAATGGCGAATCGTCCCGGACGTCGGCGCACCGCCGAAGCCGACGAGCTGATGGGTGATGTTGTTGCAGCTACGCAGCGTGGCGATCCCGATCGTGCCGTCAGGATTGATCAGACCATCGGCGGAAGGCTCTCCTTCGTTAGCGCTGATGAACCTACGTCCGCCGATCGCCGTGACCACGTTGTCGGGCTGAGCGCCGGTGGTCTCCTGATCTAGATACACGCCGCTTGTGTTGAACAGAACGAGCTTGCCCGGGTTGGTTTTCGGGTTCGCTTCGACCGCTACGACGATGCGTCCGCCGCACAGTGGTGAAACGGTGACACTGTTCGGCGTCGCGCCGTAGGCGGCAAGGGGGATCGTGAAAGCGAGGACCGGAGACGACGGCGTCGAGAGATCGAAGACTTTGATCTGGTTTCCGGCCGCATCTGTCGTAAACAGCCGGTCGCTAATCGGATCGAAGGCGCTGATCTCGGCGGTAGCCGCGCCGGTCGCGGGCGAGTTACCGATCAGCTGAAGATTGACATTTCGGACGGGTTGCGGACCAATGGCGGCGAACGCCGGGGCCGCGAATGCAAGCGTCGCGACCAGCACGACGAGTGAGAGTGTGAGTTTTTTTAAGTTCATGGCGCGAAGCTACGGTCGCGCCACGATTTGAATGTGAATAATCGGTCAAACGCTGGTGACAACGCGGCCGTTCGTCGCAAATCACGCTCCGAGTAAGCTCACACATATGACTGATCAAGCCACCTTTCGCGTAAAAGCCGGCCTTGCAGAGATGCTCAAGGGCGGCGTAATCATGGACGTCGTCAACGCCGAAGAGGCGAAGATCGCCGAGGACGCGGGTGCCTGCGCGGTGATGGCGCTCGAGCGCGTCCCGTCAGACATTCGTCGTGACGGCGGCGTCGCGCGCATGTCCGATCCGGACATGATCAATGGCATTAAGGCCGCGGTGACGATTCCGGTGATGGCCAAGGCGCGCATCGGACACTTCGTAGAGGCGCAGATCCTCGAGGCGCTCGACATCGACTACATCGATGAGTCTGAAGTGTTGACGCCTGCTGACGAGGCGAACCACATCGCCAAGCACAACTTCAAGATTCCGTTCGTATGTGGCGCGACAAATCTCGGCGAGGCACTTCGCCGGATCGCCGAGGGCGCCGCGATGATCCGCTCAAAGGGCGAAGCTGGCACCGGTGACATCGTCGAGGCGGTTCGACACATGCGTCAGATCCGCAGTGAGATCAAAGCGCTTGCCGCGATGGAGCACGACGAGCTGCCGACCGCCGCAAAGAACTTGCAGGCTCCGCTGGAGCTGGTCTACGACGTGGCCGCCAATGGCTCGCTTCCGGTCGTGATGTTCAGCGCCGGCGGCGTCGCGACTCCGGCCGACGCCGCGCTGATGATGCAGCTCGGCGCCGAGGGTGTCTTCGTCGGATCGGGCATTTTCAAGTCGTCAGATCCGGCAAAGCGCGCCAAGGCAATCGTCGAAGCGACGACGCACTTCGCAGATCCAGAGCGCGTCTTGCACGCATCGATCGGCCTCGGCGAGGCGATGGATTCGATCGAGTCGCGCAAGCTCGACGAGTCGCAACTGCTGGCACAGCGCGGCTGGTAACGCGTGGCTGGCGCTCCTGATCGGCCCGACGCGTCGGCGGGTGTGGGGCAGGTCGATCCGACGGGCACGATCGGCGTGCTGGCGCTGCAGGGCGGTTTCGCATCGCACGCGCGCGTGCTGAACTCGCTCGGCGCCAACGTGCGAGCAGTTCGCGTGCCCGAGGATCTCGTTGGACTAAGTGGCCTTGTTCTGCCCGGCGGAGAGTCGACAACGATGATGCTCGGAATCGAGCGTGAGCACCTAGCCGCGCCGATCGCCGCGTTTGTCAACGCCGGGAATCCGGTGTTAGCTACATGCGCCGGCACAATCATCCTTGACGATCAGCATCTCGCCCTGCTCGACATCTCCTCGGATCGCAACGCCTACGGGGGGCAGGTTCACAGCTTCGAGTCTGATCTGGAGATCAACGACGGTGCGCCGTTTTGCGGTGTCTTCATTCGTGCCCCCCGAATCACGCGCACCGGCGGGACGGTCGAGACCTTGATCGAGCATGACGGCGAGCCGGTCGCAATCCGTTCGGGGAAGATCACTGCGGTCACCTTTCATCCGGAACTGACCTCAGACGACCGTATTCACCGCATCTTCCTCCACGACCTGAGCGTCACCAACGTGTCTGACATCAATAAGAAACGGAGAGCAGCATGAGAGATCCCCGCATCGAGGCCCTGGCCCAGATTCTCGTCAACTACTCGACCGGAGTCAAGCCGGGAGAGACCTGCGTGATCCAGAGCGAAGTCGCCGCCGAGCCGCTCGTGCAAGCTGTTTACGAAGAGGTTCTTAAGGCCGGCGGGCTGCCGATTGTGCAGCTCGCGCTCTCCGAAGGAGCGCCAGCGTTCTACAAGTACGCCAACGACGAACAGCTGGCCTGGATCCCCCCGACCGCGCAGTGGATCTCCGACAACATCGACACGCGAATCGCGATCATGGCCGACACCAACACCCGCGCACTTTCGAGCGTCGACCCCGAGAAGCAGGCAAAGGTCAGCGCCGCGCGCAAGCCGTTGATGGAGTCTTCGATGAAGCGCTCGGCAGCCGGTGACTACCGCTGGTCACTAACCCTGTTTCCGACCAACGCGTACGCCGCTGAGGCCGGCCTCTCGCTGAGCGAGTACGAAGACTTTTTCTACGGCGCGTGTCTCGCGACCGACCCCGACCCGCTGACCGCCTGGCAGCGCCAGTCCGACATGGTCAAGCGACTCGCCGAGTGGATCGATGGCAAGGAAGAGGTCCACATCCAGGCACCCGGCACCGACATCAAACTCGGCGTCGCGGGCCGCACCTGGATTCCGTGTGTCGGTACCCACAACATGCCCGACGGAGAGTTCTTCACCGGACCGATTGAAGACAGCGTCAACGGCAAGGTCGCGTTCAGCTTCCCCGCCACGTACGCGGGTCGCGAGGTCAGCGGGGTCGAGTTTGAGTTTAAGGACGGCAAGGTCGTCGAGGCCAGCGCCCAAACAGGTGAGGAGTTCCTGCTGAAAATGCTCGACACCGACGAAGGTGCCCGCCGACTCGGCGAACTCGGGATCGGCACAAACTACGGCATCACCACCGGCACAAAGGAAATTCTGCTCGACGAAAAGATCGGCGGCACCGTTCACATGGCCGTCGGTATGAGCTACCCGGAGAGCGGGGGAGTCAACGACTCGGCGATTCACTGGGACATGGTCTGCGACCTACGCGAAGGCGGCACGATCACCGTCGACGGCGAACTTCTGCAGAAAGACGGCAAGTTCGTGGTCTAACGCGGCAGATCTAGCGCTGCGTGTCGCGGTCCCGACGACGCTCACTGCGCCGCTTGGCGATCGCGACCAGCGAGTTCAACCGAACTTCATCCGAATCCTCGTGATCCCATGGAAGCAGCCAGAGCGCTGCGGGCTTACCGTCGAAAGAGCGCAGTCCGGCGCTCATCGAGCGCGGGAGTTTCCCTTTCATCTCGAGCGCTGCAGCGACGTCCCAGCCGCACGCTCCGATCGCTGCCATCACGGAATCGAAACTCGGGGCAGAACCTCCGTTCTCCCAGCGCGAAACCGTCTGTTGGGTGGTTCCGAGACGCGTGGCGAGTTCAGTCTGTGAGATCTTCGCCCTTTGACGGGCGGTCGTGATCATTTCCGCGGCGGAGACTTGGGTGGGCTGACGCGTGAATCGGTCGGTTGCTGGCACATGCGACATTCTACATCCGATCAGATGTACACCTGATCGGATGTAATTTGTCGCATGGTCTCGGCAGGGGCGTCAGCCCAGCCGTCTGCAAGCCGTGCCGAGGACCAGATCGCCTTCTAAACCGCGGACTAAACCGGCGGGAAGCACCGGAACCGAGTCCGACGATTGCATCGTTTCGTGTAACATTGGCGCCCGTATTAACCGTCATGTTTAACAACGCGGGCGAGGGTCTATGGGCTACGAGGTTTTTAACAACAAGATTGCTGTGGTCACGGGGGCGGCCTCGGGGCTCGGCCAGGGGTTCGCGACGGAGCTCGCAAAGGCGGGCGGAACTGTGGTCGCTGCGGACGTCAACCTCGAGGGTGTCCAGGCCACGGTTGACGCGATCACCTCGACGGGCGGAACGGCCGAGGCACACCAGCTCGACGTGCGTGACAGCGCGGCCGTGGTCAAGCTGGTCGACGACAGCGTTGAGAAGTTTGGTCGGATCGATTACATCTTTAACAACGCAGGCATCGCGACGCAGGGGCCGGTCCAAGACATTCCGATCGAGGACTGGGATGAGATCATCGACATCAATCTCAAAGGCGTCGTCTACGGGACATCTGCGGCCTATCGCCACATGGTCCGCCAGGGCCACGGGCACATCGTGAATACGGCGAGCCTCGCCGGACTGGTGCCCTCGCCAATGCTCGCTCCGTACAGCACCGTCAAGTTCGGCGTCGTCGGGCTGTGCGATTCGCTGCGGGTTGAGGCGCAGGGGACTGGCGTTGACGTGACCGCGCTCTGTCCAGGCTTCATCGAATCCGGAATCTACGGCGCGGCCCGCTACAGCGGCGGACTGAGCGAGGAGATAGGTCGTAAACAGATTCCCTTGATCGTTCCGCTCGACAAAGGTGTGAACAAGCTGCTGAACGGTGTGGTCGCCAAGAAGCGGATCGTTACGTTGCCCGCCTACGCGTACGTGATGTGGTTCGGCTACCGCTTCGCTCCGGCAATCGGCATCAAACTGAGTGGGATCCTGGTGAAGCGTCAGATGAAAGCGGTCAAGGCAAGCAAGCGGTAGGGCCTACCGACCGTTGAGCGAAGTCGCGCTGCTGCCTACTCGGCGGCCAGCGCGGCCAGCGCCGCTTCAGAGACTTCGAAGTTGGCGGCGACTTCACTGACGTCGTCGTTGTCTTCGAGTGCATCGATCAACTTGAAGAGGCGTGCCGCTTCTTTGTCGTCTACCTCGGTGCGAGTCTTCGGTCTCTGCACAACGTCAGCGCTCTGCAGTTCGATCCCGGCCTGCTCAAGCACGCCGCGTACAGTGTGAAAATCGGTCGGCTCGGTGATCACCTCGAAGTGGTCGTCCTCGCTGATGATGTCCTCGGCGCCGGCATCGATCGCTACGAACAAATCGTCTTCGGTCGCGGCGCCGGCATCGATCACGATCGTGCCCTTCTTCTCGAAATTCCATGCGACCGAGCCTGGCTCACCTAGCCCGCCACCGCTCTTGTCGAGCAGATGGCGCACATCCGAGCCCGTTCGGTTGCGGTTGTCAGTGAGACAGTGGATTAGCAGCGCCACGCCACCCGGTCCATAGCCCTCGTAGACAATTTCTTCGAGCGTCTCGGCGTCTTTGTCGGTGCCGGCACCCTTGGCGATCGCGCGCTCGATGTTGTCCTTCGGCATCCGCGCGTCTTTTGCTTTTTGGATCGCGTGCGCCAACGACGCGTTGCCGGTGGGGTCACCGCCGCCTTCGCGTGCGGCGATCACGATCGCGCGCGCAAGCTTGGTGAAAGCCGCGCCGCGCTTGCTGTCGACGGCCGCCTTCTTGTGCTTGATCGATGCCCATTTGGAGTGTCCCGACATAACCGGGGGTAGTTTACGACTCGTGAACGACGCACGCAACGAGATCGCGCGGCCAGGTCGCAGGCCGCCCGGGGCTCCAGGTCGCTACGGCCTCTGCGACACGTGTGTCAACGCGAAGCTGATCCGCAACACCCGGGGGTCGAGCTTCGTGATGTGCCTGATGCACAAGACAGACGATCGCTTTCCGAAGTACCCGCCCGTGCCGATCGTCGAGTGCCGCGGCTTCGCAGAGCCATCCGAGTCGTAACGCAGAATGCTCCGGTAGGAACATGCGTTCGTATCTGGAAGACCACTAAATGATCGTTCTCGGGATTGATCCCGGCATTTCAAACACCGGTTTCGGCGTCGTCGAACGCCGATCTGGTGAAGTCATCGCACTTGACGGCGGTGTGGTCGTAACATCGCCCGATACACCCCTTGAGCTGCGCCTGGCGGCGATCGCCGAGCGGGTAGACGCGCTGATCGACGACTACTCACCCGCGGCGCTGGCGATCGAAAGCATCTTCTTCGGTAAGAACGTGGAGACCGCGTTTCTGGTCGGCCAGGCGCGCGGCGCGATCGTCGCGACCGCCGGACGCCACCGCATCCCGGTTCACTCGTATACGCCCCAGCAGATCAAACTCGCCGTCTGCGGGGCCGGAGGTGCGGGCAAGGAGCAGGTTCAGCGAATGGTCGTAGCGCTGCTGCGACTTGAAGGGCCGTTGCCGCCAGATCACGCCGCCGACGCATTGGCGGTCGGGATTTGTCACGTCAACGCGGCCCCGATGGCAGACGCGGTCGCAGCAGCCCACACGGTGGCAAGCCTGTGATCGCCTCGATTTCTGGCCAACTGATCCACAAAGCGCTAGACCACGTGGTCGTCGAAGCGGCCGGAGTGGGCTACTTGATGAATGTCTCGGGGCAGACGCTCGACGCGGTTGGTCAGGTCGGCGCGCCGACGACGCTGTTTACCGAGTTGGTGGTGCGCGAGGACGCGATGCAGCTCTACGGATTTGCCGGCACCGAGGAGCGCGAGCTTTTTACCCTCCTAAAGAGCGTCGGCGGAGTGGGGCCGAAGGTCGCGCTCGCAGTGCTCAGCGGAATGTCCGTTCCCGAGATCAAGACAGGGCTGGTTGCCGGTGACGCGGCACGCTTCCAAAAAGTGCCGGGGATCGGCAGGCGCACCGCCGAACGGCTGATCGTCGAACTGAAGGACAAGATCGTGCCCAGCGGCGCGCCGGCTGTTTTTCGCCCCGCCGTGTCGAGCGACGATCCACTGTCACTTGCGCGTGAAGGCCTGCTCGCACTCGGTTACAGCCTCGCCGAGGCCGAGTCGTTACTCGCGGCCGCTAGCGGCGATTCACCCGAAGACTTGATCTCGTCTGCGCTGCGAGGTGCCGCCGCATGAGTTCGACGCCGGGCATCCGCACCCCCGACGATGTGATCGAACGCTCGGCAGACGCGATCGCCGCCGCCCGCATCCAATCCGCCGACGTTGATGCCGGTGGTCAGGAGCAAGAACTCGAGCGTTCGCTGCGCCCGCGCCGAATCGACGACTTCGTCGGCCAGCGCCAGGTCAAGGACCAGCTGAAGATTTTTATCGAAGCGGCGCGACGTCGCGGGCAGCCGCTCGACCACGTTCTGTTCGCGGGTCCGCCCGGGCTGGGCAAGACGTCGCTGGCGCAGATCGTTGCCGAAGAGCTCGAAGTACCGTTCGTAATGACCGCCGGCCCGGCGCTCGAGCGCAAAGGCGACGTCGCTGCCTTCTTGACCGCGCTCGAGCCGCATAGCGTCTTCTTCGTAGATGAAATTCACCGTCTGCCGCGCGCGCTGGAAGAAACCTTCTATCCCGCGATGGAAGACCGCAAGCTGCCGATCACCGTTGGCCAGGGCGCGGGCGCCCGGGTCGTCACCCTCGATCTACCGCCCTTCACTTTGATCGGCGCGACCACGCGTACCGGGCTGCTGACCACGCCGCTACGCGATCGATTCGGGGTGTTTCACCGACTCGAGCACTACGACACCGACGATCTCGCGGCGATCGTTATCCGCAGCGCCGACATCCTCGGCTGCGGCATCGATCACACCGGCGCGGTCGAGATCGCGCGCCGGGCGCGCGGTACGCCGCGTGTGGCCAACCGCTTGTTGCATCGAGTTCGTGATTACGCCGAGGTCCGCGCCGACGGCCAGATCACCGAACAGGTTGCGGCCGACGCGCTCAACTTGTTTGAGGTCGATGCCGAGGGTCTCGATCGGCTCGACCGCGTTTTGCTCGAGCAGATCTGCGTGAAGTTCGCTGGTGGGCCGGTTGGACTCTCAACATTGGCGGCTGCGCTGGGCGAGGCCGAGGACACAATCGAAGATGTGATCGAGCCGTACCTGTTGGGCCAAGGTTTCCTACAGCGCACTCCGCGCGGCCGGGTCGCGACCCGCGCGGCGTTCGATCACCTTGAGCTTTCGGTGCCGGCTGGCGCGGCGGCGCTGTTCTAAAACCAGGCTGTTTCTAGCACACCTTCTGGGAACACGCCTTCTAGGAACACGCCTTTTGAAATGCTGGATGTATGCCGACGCTCCGCGCGAACTCGATCGCTTCGCAAGGTCAGCACAACGAAATGGGGCAGGTGAAGGACGATTCTTGTCTAATCTGACTTGCGATTAATCATGCCCATTTTCATCTGTCCGCAATGCGGCACCCGGTCAAATCACGGAGACCGCAACGCCGGCTTCTCAGCGCGTCCTCGTGGCTGCAATAAATGCGGCTACGGCTTCGTGTTCGAACTGCTCGACGATTACTACCCGGCCAGCGGGGCGGCGTTTTTCGTCTGTGACAACGAAGCGCGGATCATCGGCTGCGGCCGCGGTTCCTTCGAGCTGACCGGCCTGACCGATATCGACGTCTTCGGTCGCCCGGCGCGTGACGTCCTCGGTCTGGATTTTCAAGAGGAAGAGGATCCGATCGCCAAGACGCTTGAGTGGGGCGTGCGCTCGACGGGGCACAAGGTCACCGTTCGCGCGGAGGGCGATTTAGAAGCTCGCGCCGTTGCCGATATATTCCCTGCGTACGACGAGGACGGGGGGATGTTGCTTGTACTCACGCCCGAGGGCATGCCCGGGGCGTAAGACTTATGCCTGCCGCTTTCGCGCAACACTGTCCACGAACGTAACCACCGAAACCGATCGACCAAAACACTGTGGGAAATAGAACTCGAAACCTAATCATCATCGGCCTTGTGATCGCCCTGCTGGGTGGTTCGATCGCCGCAATCGTGCTTAAGAAGTCGCGACTGGGCCTCGACCTGGCCGGTGGTATCTCACTGACCTACCAGGCGATTCCGAATGGCCCGACGGAGACGCCTTCCGAGCGCGAGGTTCAAAACGCGATCAAGGTGATTCAGGACCGAGTTGACGCGCTGGGTGTCTCTGAAGCCGAGGTACGCAGCGAGGGCGAGAACCTGATCGGTGTCTCCCTGCCGGACGTCGACGACCCAGAGCAGGCCAAGAGCCTCGTCGGATCGACCGCAAAGCTTCTGTTCTACAAGTGGGAGGACACTGTCGTTGTCGGCCCCAACCGGACCGACGAGATCACGTCGACAGACGGTGCGACCAATCAGGGATACACCGACATCCACGAAGCGGTCGAGCTCGCGTCCAAGCAGAAAGGCAGCACAACTGCTGCCGATAAGACCAACGACGGTGTGTCGCGTCCGACCTTTTATCTCTTCGATGCGAAGGACCGCCTCGTCGCCGGACCGGCGTCGTCAAAAGAAGACCTGCTCGCGGGCGAGAACCTCGTTACCAAGGAAAAGGACTCGCTCGGCGGCAAGCAACCTGAGGACACCGAGATTCTCGAGGTGCCGCGCGGCATCACAATCGTTTCCTACGCGGCCGGAACAACAACGTCCAAGTTCGCCAAGCCGCAGTTCTACGTCCTCAAAGACAACACTTCGCTCGTCGGTGACGACGTCAAGAGTGCCGCGCAGGGCACTGACAATCGCGGCGCTCCCGCAGTCGACCTCGCCTTCACCGGAGAGGGCGGCAAAAAGTTTCACAACGTCACGCGCCAGCTGCGCAAAGACGGCGAAAAGGAAGTCGTACTCGGCAACCGCAGCGCCGCCTCGCACCGCTTCGCGATCGTGCTCGACGGCAAGGTCGTCTCACTCGCGAGCATCGACAATCAAGACCCGACTCTACGCGACGGCATCGCCGGCGGCCGTGCCCAGATCACCAATCTTACGGTCAAGGAGGCGCGCGATGTCGCCAAGAAAGTCGACCTCGGTGCCCTTCCCGTCGACCTCAAACTGATCTCCGAAACACAGGTCTCGGCATCGCTGGGTCGGCAGGCGCTCGACGAGGGTCTGCTCGCCGGCCTGATCGGCTTTGGCCTGGTCTTTTTCTTCCTGCTCGGCTTCTACAGAATGCTCGGTGTGATCGCCGGATTCGCGCTGATCATCTACGGAATTCTCTTTTTCGCACTGACCAAGATGGTCGGTTTCACTTTCACCCTTCCGGGTATCGCCGGTCTCGTTCTGACGCTGTCGGTCGCCGCCGACGCGAACATCGTCATCTTCGAACGAATAAAGGAAGAGATCCGTGCCGGACGATCGATGAAAAACGCGATCTCGACCGGTTACTCAAAGGGATTCGCGACGATTGTCGACGCGAACATCGTCACCATCCTCGTCGCGTTCATCCTTTTCGTTCTGGCTACCGCGGGCGTGCGTGGATTCGCCGCGGCCCTCGGTCTCGGAACGCTCGTGTCTCTTTTCACCGCCGTCATGGCGACATCCGCGATCCTTGGCCTACTCAGCGGATCGAAGATCCTCGACCGGCCGTCGGCGCTCGGTGTCGCAGAAGAACATAAGGATCGTTGGCGCTTCGACTTCATCGGCAAGTCGCGCTGGTTCTTCTCGGTGTCCGGTTTGATCCTGGTGATCGGGTCGCTCGCGGTCGCCGGCTCAGGTCTCAATCTCGGGATCGACTTCACGGGCGGTAGCCGCGTGACAGTTGGGCTTGAGAAGCCCGCGAACGAGACCCAGGTCCGCGAGATCTTCACGACGATCAACGCCGAGAACTCAAAGATTCAGCGCATCACGGGCGACCCGGCGCTCGGCCCTAACGCCTTCCAGATTTCATCTGAGGACATCGGTCCCGAGGACTTGGCGACCTTGCGCACCGGCTTCGAGGACGAGTTCGGGCTGCGCGGGACAGGCGGCGACGCTCGATTCGAGGTCCAGAGCGTAGGACCGACGTTTGGTTCGGTGGTGGCAAGGAGTGCGATCGTCGCGATCATCTTCTCGCTGATTGTGATCGGCGCATACGTCTCGCTGCGATTTAGTCCGAAGTTTGCTGTGCCGATTCTGATCGCCCTGTCTCACGACATCTTGATCACCGTCGGCGTCTACGCATTGGTCGGCAGGGAGGTGACCACTTCGACAGTGGCTGCCCTTTTGACGATCCTAGGTTTCTCTCTCTACGACACGATCATCGTGTTCGACCGGCTGCGCGAAAACCTGCCGCGTATGCCGCGTGCGGCGTTCAGCCAGATCGTCAACCGCTCGATGAGCGAGGTGCTCACGCGTTCGCTGGCGACGTCGTTCGTCACCGCACTACCGATCACCGCACTGATGTTCTTCGGCGGCGAGACGCTGCGCGACTTCGCGTTCGCTCTTTTGATCGGAACGCTCTCGGGGACGTATTCATCGATCTTTATCGCAGCGCCTGTGCTGTCGCTCTGGAAGGAGCGTGAGCCGATCTTCAAGCAGCGTCACGACCGCATCGCCGCCGACAACGGAGGCGTTGTGCCGCCGTTCGCGTCGGAGACGATCGGCGGCGTCGAGGTGCACGCGGCTCGGGCGAATTCGCCGGCCGTCAACGACGACGTGCAGACGTCCTCGGTCGCAACTGTCGCACCGACGGCCGTGGCCGACCCCGTGGGCGGATCCACTGAGAGCGCGGTGGCACCCCGCAGCGGCCCGTCGTCAGGTAATGGTCCACTGCCCAGCAATGGTTCCGAATCTGGCCCTGTTTCACGCCCATCAACCAAGGCGGAGCGCCGCGCAGCGCGTGCCCGTCGCAAGCACGGTCGCTGAGCGCCCGGAGAATTGGAGAACTAAGTGGCCATTCTCGCCTGGACAATGATGGGCATCGCTCTTTGGCACTTCGCCGTATACCTGCCGGACCGCTTCTGGGGCGGGATCGTCGGCGCATTCTTTGCCGCGATCATCGGCGCCGTAGCTTTTAGCTTCGCCGTCAACGGCTTCGACGTTCCAAGTCGCGAGGACACTGAGATCATTCAGGCCTTCATCGCGGTGCCGGGGTCGATACTCGGGCTGGCCGTCTGTTATTTCGCTGGAATTCGGCGAGAAGCCGAAGCCAGTCAATAACGCCGTTTTCTGGCCCGTTACCCCGCCTTCACGGCGACCGCACCGGGTCGTAGTCTGACTTGATGGCCGCCGTCGAACCCCAGATTCAGCCACAGCTTCAGACTTCGCAGTTCGCCGAGTCCGAGATTCGCGCGGCCGCGCTGCCGACCGACATCGCGCCGACCGAGCCGCGCATCGAACTTGCCGCGTGCGATTCAGATGCCGTGGTCACATTGTGCGATCAACTGCAACTGAATCCGCTCGTCGCGCAGACGCTTGTGCGGCGAGGCTGGACCGACGTGGCTGCGGCCCGCGAGTTTCTTGCTGCCGACCAGCTACACGACCCGCAGGCGCTTCCCGGGGTGGTCCCGGCTGCCGAGGCGATCGCACGGCAGGTGCGAAACGGCGGGCGAATCGCCGTCCACGGCGACTACGACGTCGACGGTGTCTGCTCAACGGCAATTCTCGTTCGTACCCTCGCTCGCATCGACGCGCAGGTGACCTGGCACGTGCCAAGTCGATTTGAGGACGGCTACGGGCTCTCGCGCGCGGCGATTGACCGTCTTGCCTCAGACGGAGTCACGCTGATAGTTGCCGTCGACTGCGGGATCACGGCCGTCGACGAGACTGCGCACGCACTCGCGCAGGGCATCGAGATCGTGATCTGCGATCACCACACGCCGGGCGACGCCCTGCCCGATGCGCCGATCGTGCACCCGGCTCTAGGGGACTATCCATGCCCAGAGCTCTGCGCTGCAGCAACGACCTTCAAGCTCGCGCAGGTACTGGTCTCACAGCTCGGGCACGATCCGGCGATGCTCGACGACGAACTCGAACTCGTCGCGATGGCGACCGTCTGCGACGTCGTACCGCTGCGCGGCGAGAACCGAGCACTGGTCAAGCGTGGAATCAGCGCGATGCGCGCGACGATGCGTCCCGGCCTGCGCGAACTGATGCGAGTCGCCGCCGTCGACCAGCTGACGATCGACGCCACCACCTTCGGGTTCCGCATGGGGCCGCGGATCAACGCCGCCGGCCGCATGTTCAGCGCCGAGCCCGCGGTCGAGCTGATGCTTACGACCAGCTCCGAACGTGCCGCCACGCTCGCGACAGAGCTCAACGCAGCCAACGCACGGCGCCAGGAGATCGAACAGTCGATCCTCCGCGAGGCCGAGATGCAGGCTCGTGAGCAGCGCGACAAGTTTGCGATCGTTGTCGCAGGCGCGCAGTGGCACCCCGGCGTTCTCGGAATCGTCGCCGGCCGGATCGCCGAGCAGTTTCGTCGCCCATGCGTGGCTCTGGCGATCGATGGCGATGTGGCGGCCGGATCCGGCCGCGGGGGCGGCGTCTACGACCTGCTCGGTGGTCTGACCGCATGTTCCGAGCACCTGACCCGGTTTGGCGGCCACAAGGCCGCGGCCGGTCTTGAGTTGGAACAGCACCTGCTGCCGACGTTCACGCGCGATTTTCAGGCGCACGCCGAGTCGGAGTTGACCGCAGACGATCTACGCCCGCGCGCACGGGTCGACGCGATCGCCGATCCGTCGCAGTTGACGCTTGACAGCGCCGACGCGCTGGCCGAGCTCGGCCCCTTTGGCATGGGCAACCCAGAGCCGGCCTTGCTGATTCCAGCCGTGACTGTCACTCAGCTGAAAAAGATGGGCGATCGCGGTCAGCATCTGCGCCTCAGTATCCAGGGACACGGCGGCCGAGCGGGTGTGGTCGCGTTCGGCTGGGAACGGGCCGTGGCTTTTGGCGAGGATGCGCCAGTCTCGAACATCGTGCTCAAGCTCAAACGAAATGAGTTTCGCGGAACCGTCGAAGCTCAGGGGCGCATGGTCGCCCAGACCGAACTCGCGGCTGCGCCCGCCGATGAAGCCGACACGAGCTGGGTGCGCTCGTTTAACGCGGCGTTCGCGGCCCCGCTGCCGGGCGGTGGAGGGGGGTCGATTGACCTCGCTAAGTGCATCGATCGTCGCCCTCAAACGCCGCTTGCGACAATCGCCGGACTGGCCGCCGAGCTTCACGACACGCTGATCGTGTTCGTCAATGATCCCGACCTGTGGCGAGACCGCTTCCGCGCGCTCGCAGCTATTGATCAGCGGTTTAGCGATGTGTTGCCGGTGGCGTACGGCACACCGCTGGAGTTTCCGCCCGGGCACGCCCTGCTCGCCGAGCCACCGCTGAGCCCGTCGCTCGCGCCTGCAGACTGCGAGAAGGTCACGATTGGTTGGAACGCACCGATCGCCCGCGCCACGGCCGCACGGGCCGCGGACATGATTCTTGACCGCTCTCACGTGGTCGCGGTGTTCCGTGCCCTAAAAGAAAGCGGCGAATCAGCTCTCGGCAAGCTGGTTCCCGTGCTGCGAGCGGCTTCGCCCTCGCCGAGAATCGCCGCCCATGCGGTACGCGCCTTGGCCGAGATCGATGTTGTTGGGGTTGTCAGATCGGCCGAAGCGGTCGAATCAATAACGATCGCCGATTCACAGCGGACGGAGCTTGATCGCTCTGCGACGTTCCGTTCCTATAGTGAACTCAAAGAGGAATCGCAACGATGGCTCGCCCAACTGACAGCAGACAGCCAGACCGGCTGACCCCGCGGACGCCGCGCAGTGATAACGATGCGCGCGACCACGACGGGCTGCGCGCACGCGGACCGACGGCAATCGATCCCTCAAAAGTCAATAACGGCACTGAAGTCAATACCGGCACGGAGGTCAGTAACGGCACGGAGGTCAGTAACGGCACAGAGATCAGTAACGGCAGCACATCGCAGGCCGACATCGACGTCGGCGGCGGGGACGATTACGGCGCCCCTCGCAACTCCGAGGGCACCGCCGTCGATACGACAAGCCGCGATCTTCCCGTAACCAGCGACACCCGCGCCAAGTTCGCCGAACTGCTTGCCGTAATCGAGGAGCACGCCGGCCAGGGCAGCGAACCGATCGATGTAGAGCTCGTGCACCGGGCGTTCGATTTTGCCGCCGGCAGTCACGTCGATCAGACTCGTCGCACCGGCGAGGACTTCGTCGTGCACCCGGTCGAAGTCGCGAAGATCTGCGTAGGCATGCGGCTTGACACGGCGACGCTGTGCGCCGCTCTGTTGCACGACACGGTCGAAGACACGTCAACGACCCTCGACGAGATCCGCGCTGAGTTCGGCGAGGAGACCGCCGCGCTGGTCGACGGCGTCACCAAGCTGACTGGGATCACCTTCAAGAGCCGCGACGAGGCCCAGGCCGAGAACTACCGCAAGATGATGGTCGCGATGGCCAGTGACATCAGGGTGATCCTGATCAAGCTCGCCGACCGCCTGCACAACATGCGCACGATCGGCGCGATGCCCAAGCAGAAGCAGATTGAGAAGTCACGCGAGACGCTTGACATCTTTGCGCCGCTCGCGCACCGTCTCGGAATCCACGCGATCAAGTGGGAGCTTGAGGACCTCTCCTTCGCGACGTTGCATCCGCGTAAATACGCCGAGATCAAGGCACTGGTCAGTCAGCAGCGAGATGAGCGCGAGGACTACGTCACCGAGGCCGGCGACTACCTGCTCAGCCAACTCGGCGAAAGCGGCATCGGCGCGATGATCACCGGGCGTGCCAAGCACTTCTACTCGATCTACGTGAAGATGACCAAGAAGGGCCGCGAGTTCAACGAGATCTTCGACCTCACCGCGATGCGCGTGATTGTCGACTCGATCAAGGATTGTTACGGCGCCGTCGGCATCGTCCACAGCATCTGGAAGCCGCTTCCGGGCCGCTTCAAAGACTTCATCGCGATGCCCAAGACGAATATGTACCAAGCGCTGCACACGACGGTGATCGGGCCGGAGGGTCGCCCCCTGGAAATCCAGATCCGTACT
This sequence comes from Solirubrobacterales bacterium, assembly GCA_049274915.1. GTDB lineage: Bacteria > Actinomycetota > Thermoleophilia > Solirubrobacterales > JACPNS01 > JACPNS01. The sequence goes on along the minus strand of JBASTN010000064.1, from coordinate 28,773 downwards.
CGCGAGATGCACGACATCGCCGAGTACGGAATCGCCGCGCACTGGGCGTACAAAAACCGTGATTACGGTGGAGAATCCGCTTCCGATAGGGCGTATGGCACCGACAATATGGATTGGGTCCAGCGCTTGGTCGGCGAACCAGGCGCGGCCGCCGAGGGCTCAGAGGAGTTCGTCAAGAACCTGAAGATTGACCTGTTCGACGATGACGTCTTCGTCTTCACGCCGAAGGGAGAGGTCAAGTCGCTGGCCACCGGATCGACGCCGCTCGACTTCGCGTACGAGGTGCACACTGACGTCGGCCACCGCTGCGTTGGCGCGAAAGTCAACGGTAAGATCGTGCCGCTGCACTACAAGCTCGCCAGCGGCGACATCGTCGAGATTCTTACCTCGAAGCACGAGCGCGGACCGTCACGCGACTGGCTGGCACTGGTCAAAACGACGCGCGCTCGCAACAAGATCCGCGCCTTCCTCAAGCGCGAACAGCGTGAAGGCAGTGAACACCGCGGCCGCGACCTGCTGCAGGAGGGTCTGCGCAAAAAAGGCCTGCCCGCGCAGAAGTTGACCGGGTCGGAGCTGCTGGCGGAGGTTATGCGCGAGGTCGGCTTCCGCAAAACCGAGGAATTTTACGTGGCGATCGGCAGCGGCAAGATTCGCTCAGAGATGGTCGTCGAGAAGGTAATGAACCGTCTCAAGGCCGGGGAAGCCGCCGTCGAAGAGCAGCCGATCCCCGACAAACGCGACTCGACCCCACGCACGGTGGTCACTTCAAGCACTTTCGGAATCACCGTCGACGGTCAGACCGATGTGATGATCCGCATGGCGAAATGTTGTCGCCCCGTCGCCGGCGACCCGATCGTCGGGTATGTCTCGCTGGGACGCGGAATCACGGTCCATCGCAAGGACTGTCCGAACGCGGTTCAGCTGAGCAAGAACCCCGAGCGTTTCGTCAAGGTCAACTGGGAGGGGGCCAACAGCGCATCCTTCCGTGCCGAGCTCGAGGTATCAGCGTGGGACCGACCCCGCCTGCTTGAGGACCTATCCCGTGCCTTTTCTGAAGCAGGCGTAAACATCATTGAGGCACGGTGCGTGACCAATCCGCCGATGGTGCGTGACCGCTTCGTCGTTGAAGTCCCCGATGCCGGGACCCTAAAGACCTGCGTGTCGCGAGTGCGACAGGTCGAGAGCGTGTTCGACGCTTACCGGGTTACGCCGGGTAGTTGACGCTGCCGCGGGAGAGCAGTCAACGCTGCTGCTGTGCGTCGACGTGACGATCAGGCGATCACAGTCAACGCGCCGGGCAGCGCCCTGAAGCGCACTTCGTCGAAATCACCGATGTAGTCCCCATCGACTTGCAACGGGACGCGCTGTCCGCCGTCCTTGCGCGGACGGACCACCGCTTCGGCGAATGCTGGGTCGATCTTGATGTGGCGGTTGTCGCTGACGGCGAGTTTCTGCGAAAGGATGCGCACCACCAATGGCGCGAAGTCCAGTGGGTTGGCGCGGTTAAGCACGGTCAGCGATAGCGAGCGATTCTCCAGGCCGGCGGTCGGGGCGAGGTCGATCTCGCGCTCACCGAAATATGTGAACGGACGAGCGTTCTGGGCGATCGCGACGATGCCGGTGGTCTTGAGGTCGACATCATCTGCGCCAGTTGTTTCAATCCGCAGCCGCGCGCGTCGCATCAGGTAGCGGCCGACGAAGGTCGTCACCGCGGTGGCGGCGTACCAGTTCTGGCCGAACGTCCTCTTCAGGCCCGGTCGCGCCTCGCACTTCTTAACGATGTCGGCGTCGAGGCCAGCGCCCGCAGCGAAGATAAAGGCGCGCCCGTTGGCCTCACCGAGGTCTATCTTGCGCGGCTCGAACTTGTCCGCGAGCGTCAGCAGATGTTCGGTGGCGTCGACGATGTCGTCGGGGATCCCGAGGATTCGGCCGATCACATTGGTCAGGCCGCCAGGCAGGAATGTGAAAGGCAGGTCGCGGCCATGATCGCTCGACATCAGGCCGTTGACAACTTCGTTGGCGGTGCCATCACCGCCGAAAGCGCAGACGAGGTCGAAGTCCTGTTCGAGCGCGGACTGGACGATCTCGGTCGCATGGTTGCGTTCGCGTGTGTCGATCGCCGTGATTTCGTAGCGGCTCTGAAGCGCGTAGACGACTACGTTCTTCAGGCGATCGGAGACCGTCGAGGCGTAAGGGTTGACGACCAGCAGCATGCGCCGCTTCGGACCGGGCTTGGTGACCGGTAGGCGAGTGGCGTCGCCAGAGCGACGTCTACCGAAGATCTTCATGAGCGGCCGCCCCGAGGCGTGCGTGAGCAGCTCATAGTTATGCGGTGACTTCGTAGACGACGATACCGTCGGTTTCGACCGGCTTGATGCGTCCGGCGTTCTCGAGAATGTCGAGATTGCCCAGCACCTCGCTGAGCGTGAGAAAGGCCTGGGTCACCGCGATGTTGCCCCATGTTCCGCGCGCTAGATCGTGCGCGGTCTGCGGGCCGTCATCTTTGAGCATTGCGTAGAGCTTCTCGACGCGTTTCTCGGTCATCGCAAAACGCTCATCGATCAACGCCACGTGGTTGTCGATCGGTTCACCGTGACCGCTAAGCACGAGTGAGGCCGGCATCTCGCGGGTCTTCTTCAGCGAATCGACGTAGACGACCAGTTCCTGCGGCCGCGGCTCGCCTTCGACCGACGGGCGTTCCAGCAACGGATTCGACGAGATTCGCTTGATCAGATGATCAGCGGCAAGCAGAGTCTGCGTTTCGGCGTTCCAAAAAACCGTGTCGCTGATGCTGTGACCGGGGCGGTAGTGCACCTCGAGCTTGCGGTCGCGAAAGTTCATCACGTCGCCCTCGTGCAGGATCTGATCGACCTTCGACTCAGATCCCCAGCCGCGAAACGCCTTGGCGACCGAGCGCAGCGCGATACCGACCTCCTCGGGCACTCCGTTGGCGACGAGCATCTGACTCGCCCAGCGGTCAGTGGCGCTCGCCTCTTCAAAGAAGTTCTCCATCCAGGGGACGCAGCGATCGAGGCAGGTGACCGTTGCACCCGACTTCTGCTGAACATTGTGCACGAGACCTTGATGGTCGATGTGCTGATGCGTGACGATGATCTGCTCGATGTCGGAAAGCCCGCGCTTTACCGACCGCAGGCCTTCTTCGAGTGCGGCGAATGCGTCGCCGCTGTTGGGGCCGGGGTCGACCAGCGTCAGCGGATCATCGTCGATCAGATAACAGTTGACCGGGCCGACGGCAAACGGCGTGGGGATCTCAAACATGTGGATGTTTTCGCTCTCCATCCGCGCGAAATGCGGCGCGTTCTCTGACGTGGTGCGGTCAATCATGCGCGGATCAGCTCAAGCAGCTCGTCGCGACGCGCTTCCATCTGATCCTTCGAAAAAGCCTCGAGATTCAGGCGTAGGAGCGGCTCGGTGTTGCTGGAACGCACGTTGAAGTGCCAGTCGTCGTAGTCGACGTTGATGCCATCAAGCTTCATGATCTCCCCGTCTGAGTAGCGACGCTCGATCTCGGCCAGAATCGCGGGCGCGTCTTTGACGGTCGAGTTGATCTCACCGGTGATGAAGTACTTCTGTCGATAGGCACCGACTAGCTCGCTGAGCGACTTACCTTCATCCGAGAGCAGCTCGAGAATCAGCAGTGCTGGCAGAGTTCCGCTGTCGATGCAGCCGAAGTCGCGGAAGTAGTAGTGGCCGCTGACCTCGCCACCGAAGATGGCGCCGTTCTCGTGCATGCGCGACTTAAAGAACGAGTGGCCGACCCGATTGATCACCGGCTTACCGCCGGCGGCAAGCACGGTGTCGGCGACCGCGCGGCTCGCTCGCACGTCATAGAGAATCGTCTCGCCGGGGTGCTTGCGCAGAATCGATTCTGCGAGTAGCGCCGTCAGGAAGTCGCCGTCAACGAACTCCCCGGTGTCGTCAACAAAGAAGCAGCGGTCGGCGTCGCCGTCCCAGGCGATGCCCAGTTGAGCGCCGGTCTCTTTGACCTTGTCGATGATGAACTGGCGGTTTTCGGGAAGCAGTGGATTGGGCTCGTGATCGGGGAATTCGCCGTCGGGGGTCCAGTAGAAAGTCTCGAGGTCAACCGGTGGGATGCGGTCGAGGATCGGGCCGACCATCGGGCCGGCCATTCCATTGCCGCCATCGGCGACGACCTTGATGTGATGAATCGCTTCATATGTGATGAAGCCGATCGCGTGTAGCTCGAACTCCGCCGCGATGTCCTCTTCAGAGACGCTGCCTCCGCCCGGGGGGTCCGCTTCGAACCCGCCGACGACGAGGTCACGGATTTCGGCGATCCCGGAGTCGCCTGAAAGGGGGAGCGCCTTGCGCTTGACCATCTTTGCGCCGGTGTAGGCCTTCGGATTGTGCGAGGCCGTGACCATGATTCCGCCGTCTAGGTCGCGGTGGTTGACGGTCCAGTAGAGCATTTCCGTGCCGACCATCCCGACGTCGAGCACCGACACGCCCTGATCGGTCAGTCCGTCGCGGTAACGCGCGGCCATTGCCGGGGCAGAAAGCCGCATGTCGCGACCGACGCCGACTCGCAACTCGGTCGCGGGTGTCTCGTAGAGGTCTGCCAGATAGTGGGCCATCGCACGGCCGATCGCGTAGGCGACATCCTCATTCATCTGGTCGGGATACGTACCGCGCACGTCGTACGCCTTGAAAATCGATTGATCGACGGCCATCGGTGGGGGAGCCTCTTTCGTCGTTTGCGAACGTTGCGCGGGCAAGCCGCGGCTGGCGCGAATCCTATCTGCACTGTCGTGACGCACGCGGGACCGGGAATGCCACCGTAACGGTGTGCTGAACTGCCCGGATGCAGCAGCTGCCGGGCTTCGCTCAACCACTCGATGGCGACCAGCGCGCGAGCGCCCTCGCCGCGCTGGAGTCCGTACTTCCAAACATCGATTTTGCCGCGCGCGAGACGCCGGCGCGCGTGCTCGACAGGGCCCGAATCGTCTACGAGTACGCCGGAATTACGTCGAGGGTCGCCGACCTTGAGCATCTGCTCGCCGTGCTCGACGCGGCCGAATCGATCGGTGAGAGCCATTCGCTGATTCACCACCCGAGCAAGTCTCGACTGCTCTCCGGCCGAGACAGTGCCGGAGCCGATATCGCACTGATCGATCACGCCCTTCTACGCGAGTTTCTGTTCGAGGAACAGCGCCGAGAGGCCGCGGGGCAACGGTCTCAGACTGAATCGTGGCCCGAGGCGGCCCGCGAGCTGATCGAGCCGCGGCTGCCGTTCGAGTGGTCGTGGGGTTCTCAGCACGGCACCTGGGTCACTGCTTCGTGGGACCTGAGCGACGTCAACGCGATGGCCGCCTCGGATCAGTTCATCGATGCGTACGTCGCCGCCCGACCGGACGCTCCACGCGACTGCGTCGAATGGATGCTCGGCGAGGGGCACGTGTTTCTGGAACGTGGCAAACGGCCGTTGCCCGGCTACACGCGGTGGCAACGGTTCACGCGCGTGGCTCCGATCCGCGGCGTCGAGCTATTTCCTGACTCTTCGCTGGAGCAGTACCTCGTGCGCCTTTACGGACGCGACGCGGCGGCCGCTCTGTGGGAGATCTACGCCGCGACCCGTCTGCTCGACAGCGATCGTCCGATTCCCGAAGGGGACCGAGCGCTGGTCGGCCGGAGCGGGGTGCTCTTCGATGCTGAGGGCTCTCGGGTCGCGACCGAGATCAACGGCACTCCCGACCAGCGTCTGGCACGCTTAATCGAAGCCGACCCGTCAGTCGATGCGCGGTTGCGCGAGATTTGGAACGACTGAACCGGCCGTTCAGGCAGTGCGGCGTGAAGTGAATCCTTCGCGGATCTTCGCGTAGGACATCGCCAGGCCTTCGGGGAGCACGCGAGTGTCGGCGACGACCGGCATGAAGTTGGTGTCGCCGGCCCAGCGCGGAACGACGTGCTGGTGGAGGTGCGCCGCAATTCCCGCACCGGCCGCGGCGCCCTGGTTGATTCCGACGTTGAACCCGCCCGGGTCGTAAGCGCCGCCTAGAACCTCGATCGAAAGCGCTGTTAGCTCACCGACCTCGTCGCGCGTGGCCGCGTCGAGGGCGTGGTATTCCGCGAGATGCTTATAGGGAACGATCATCACGTGACCGTTGTTGTAGGGGTATCCGTTGAGGATCACGTAGGCGAGTTCGCCACGGTGGACGATCAGGTTTTCCTCGTCGTTGTCCTCGGCCGGTTTGTCGCAGAAGATGCAGCCACTGCCGGAGGATTCAGCCGGATCTTTGTGCGCCTCGACGTACTGAATGCGCCACGGAGCCCACAGTCGGTCGCGAGGCATCAGGCGAGTCCCGCGTCGGGCTTAGGGGCGGTTGCGGGTGGCGCGAAGACGAATTCGTCTGCGCGAGGCAGATTGATGTCGCGATTGCTGACGATCGGATCGTCGAACAACGGCCAGTCGATGTCGACGCTCTGCCAGTGCACACCGTGCTCGTCGTCCGGGTTGTAGACCTCAGACAGCAGATAGATCATCTCGAGGTCTTCGAGCGCGTAGAAACCGTGGGCGACGCCGGGCGGAATAGCCAGCGCGGCGGGCCGATCGGCAGTCATCTCGAATGCCGTCGACTGGCCATGCGTGGCTGAACCCGGCCGGGCGTCGTAAAGCCCGACGAGCATCCGGCCGCTGACAACGCGCCACCAGTCCCACTGGATGTAGTGGAGGTGAAGTCCCTTCATAACGCCGGCCTCTGCCCGCGCCTCGGTTAGTTGCCGAATGGTAAACGTCGTCCACTCTTCTCGCCAGCCCTCAAAAACGCGGCCGCGCGAATCGCCGTGAACGGTCAGGTCGCGCAGTTCAACTCCATCGAATTGTGTCGCCCCGGTCACGCGCGTCACTCTAGTGGAACTACGCACTTCGCCCCGACGACAGTTTTGCAACCGTAGGAACGTCCAGGCAGACGGTCTGGACGCGTCCAGCCGTTGACCGCTTGCGGGCGCGATCAAGCCACTCGCCAACCCGCATGAAATCCGGCAATCCCTTTGCCGATGGGGTTTTGACCCTACTCGGACAGGTCTAGACGTCTGTTCGATTGCGTCATTTTGGACGGCCGGATCGCGCACTATGAAACCAGCCGTTATTGCAGGCGGCAACCAAACACCATGGACGGTCTCCCGAGCAGCACACACCTCTCACCCGCGACTCCGCATAACGCGGGTGGGCAGGCGTCTTTGTCCCGACGTCTGGCTCCGGTCTTGAATGTCAAGCACCGGGCGACGACGGGAGGTCTTCTTTGGCTATCGGCCGGCCTGTTGGCAGTCGTTCAACAGGTCGGCCCGTTTGGTCTTGGTATGCAGACATCGCTGTATTTCGGCGTGATCGCAGCTTCGTTCGTACTTGGGCTCGGCTGCATCTTCACCGGACCGCTCTTCCCAGCCCGACTCTTCTTCGGCGCAGAGCAGTTGATGCTCTTGCTTGCGTGGGGCGTGACCGCAGCGATGGTCGCCAGCACCGGCGGCGCGGGCAGCCCTGATATCGCGCTGTTTGCCAACACGATGTTCTACTGCGCGTATTTCCTACCGCCTCGTCTAGCGGTCGCGCAGATCGCAATCGGATCGGCGGCGATGTTCGCTCCGCTCGCTTACGACACCGCGTCGGCCATGCAGGCCGGATTTGTCTCCCGCGGCGTCGTAATGCTCGGCGTGCTGTGGGCTACCGCGTTGCTGATCGCCCGAAACAAGAACGCGCTCCAGAACACCGAGCTGCGTGCTCGTCGTATGGCGCTGACCGATTCCCTGACCGGCGTCGCGAATCTCCGCACGTTTGACGCCGACCTTGCCGAGGAACTGGCCCGCGCCTACGACGCCGACACGCAGTTCGGCGTTGCGTTCGTCGATGTCAACGGGCTGAAGGCCGCGAACACGATTCACGGACACACCGGGGGAGATCAGTTGATCTGCGGGACTGCCGCGGCGTTACTGCGCTGCTCGTCGCCGGCTGATCAGGTGGCGCGAATCGGCGGAGACGAGTTCGCCGTCCTCGTGCCCGGTGCCGACAGCGTCGCAATGACAGATTTCGAGCTGCGATTCGCCCTCGCGATCGCTGAACTCAACGCAAGTGCCGACTACGCTGGACCTCCAGTCGCGGCAAGTATCGGAGTCGCAGTCTTCCCAGACGACGGCGGCTCATTGGATGAGTTGATGGCGGCCGCGGACGAGCGCATGTACGAGAGCAAGTTCGCGCTTCCCACCGGCTTGCCGGTCGAAGAAACTTCGGGCGGCCGCGCCCTAATCGAACGCGGCACAGAACACGGCAGATCGTGCTGGTCAACCGTGCTTGCCCGCCCCGGCGTGGGTGCCGCGCTGACCTGGCTGCTGGGCGCGATTCTGATCTTGACAACCCAGGTGGCGCCGGATGCCAAATCCGACCGTGTCGGTCTGGTCATTGGTCTCGCAGCGCTGTTCTCCGCAGCAGCGGCGGTGATCGCTCTGGTCCCCGAGCGGCATCGCGCTTCTGCGGAGCGTCTTGGTAACACCCTGGCGGCCGCGTGCGTGCTGCCGGTTATCTACGCGACCGGGGGAGTGTCGACGCCGGCTCTGCCGCTGATCTACCTCGTCGTCGCACACGCCTCGTATGCGCTGCCGCCGCGTGCCGCCGCAATACGCACAGTCGTAGTTCTGGCCGTGCTCGGCGCTCCGCTGATCTTCTTCGGCGAGGCGCTGCTGACTTACACCGGTGTTGCGATGATTGCCGGAGAGACACTCGTCATTGCCTTCTTGCTGCAGACCAATCGCCGGTCGATCCTGCAGGCTGAGGAGGACGCGTTGGCGCTGTCGAAGATCGATCCGCTGACCAACCTTGCGAACCGGCGCGTATTCGAAGAGATGCTTTCGCGCTCGGGCGGAATGCTCCGCGGCGAAGGCGGAACGGCGCCACGCGTCCCGGCCGGTGGTCTCGTCCTGATCGACGTCGACGACTTCAAGAGGATCAACACCGCGGGTGGTCACCAGGCCGGGGATCAAGTACTTCGGTTGTTGGCTGCGGCGCTTGAGAGTGCCGTCGCGGATCGAGGAGCTCGGGTCTGCCGCATCGGAGGGGATGAGTTCGCAGTCGTCGTCGAGCAAGGTGGCGCCGACGAGGTTGCGTACGCTGCGGCAGAGTGCCGCTTCGCGATAGGTTCAATCGATTGGTCCGAGTTCCCTGTCGACGCGCTGACCGTCAGCGTCGGTTACGCCGATTGGAGCCTGATCGACGAGTGGAAGGACCTGGTCGTGGCCGCCGATCTGGCGATGCAACTGAGTAAAGACATGGGCAAGAACGCCGTCACGGCAGCAGGCCGCAGCGGCGACCACGCCACCGGGCCGTCGGTGGATATCGCGGTCGGGTCGCCGGGTCTGCGCCTGGTCGCCGACGTGCAAAACGCGGCGACTGTTTGAGCCGCGACCGCGACGCCTTGAGCTGCCTGGGTGCTTGAGCCCTAGAGCCAACCGCGCTTTCGGAAGTAGGCGATCATCCCGCCGAGCGTCAGGACCATGATGCTGACCACAACCCAGAATGCGTGAATGCTGCCCTCACCGGGCACGCTGACATTCATTCCAAAGACAGACGCGATCAGCGTCAGCGGCATGAAGAAGACGCTGAACACGGTAAGAATCCGCAGCACATCGTTGACGCTGTGCGAGATCACCGATTCGTTGGTCGCCTCGAGTGCGTCGACGACTTCCTTGTAGTTCTCGAGCATGTCCCACATGCGCTCCGATGCGTCGACGATGTCGTCAAAGTAAATCTCCAGATCCTCGGCGATGAACCGTGACTTAACGCGTTCGAGATCGCGCAGCACTGCACGCTGCGGTCGGATGATCTTGCGAAAGTTGATGATCTCCTGCTTGACGTTCGAGATATCGCGGACGACCTCGCGGGAGCGTCCCTCCAGAAAAATGTCCTCTTCAACGCTGTCGAGCTTCAGTCCGATCTTGCGCAGCATCGGAAAGAAGCTCGTGAACGCGTCGTCGACGATCGTGTAAAGCAAATAGCCGGTTCCCTGACCCATGCGATTCTCGCGCGTTTCCTCGTGTGACTTACACCGCTCGAACAGGTACTCGATCGGCTTAAGCGGCTCGTTCGGAATCGTGATGACGTAGTCCGGTCCGATGAAGATGTCGAGCTCAGCTGCATTGAGCCGGCCGACGCGCTTGTCGAACACCGGTAGGTGCAAGATCAGAAACAGGTAGTCGTCGTACTCGTCGATCTTTGGCCGCTGGTTGCGCGAACGGATGTCCTCAAAGTCGAGGTCGTGAAACTCGAAGTTTTCGCGCAACCACGCCTCTTCGACCGGTCCTGGGCGCTCGACGTTGATCCAGCGGATCCCGTCGTGCTCGATCACCTCGACGCGCGGTTCCGCACTGAGGTCTGGAACGAGGTCTTCTACAGAAACGGCGCCACTACGACGACGGATCCGACCCGGCATGTTTCTGAGGCGGGGGGCCATGACCAACTAAGAGGGTCGTCGAGTGGGGTGCAAACCGGCATAGCGATGATGTTATCGGCGGCACCGCCGCGAACCTTTCGCTTGCAACAGGCGTTGGCGCGCCCCAGTGCCCCGTCGCCTCAGGCGCCATCACCCGGAGCCGACCGCTGTAGCCAGCCGATTTCTGCAGCAAAGTCTCACCTTGCAGCAGCAGCAAGGTGAGACTTTGCTGCAGAATCACCGATGCGAATGCGAGCAGCCCCAGAACTAGCGGCGGCGTTCGCGGGCGCAGTAACTAGCGACGTAGTCGAGATACGGCTGGAGACCACCAAAGATTGCGAGTCCGCTAGACACAGATAGCCACGGCGCGATCGACGGATCGCTGTACGCCGCGTGACTTGAGAACGGATGCTGCAACTGGTCTGGGTGGTTGGTGTGCACGTATGCGATCAGCTCTTTGGCGTACCGGTGTTCCGTCACCAAGGAGGCCTTGTACGGCGACTCGAATAGTCGACCGGTGCGTTCGTACCGCGTGTTGTACTGCCGTGAGTAGCCCGCGAGAGCACCGCGCATCAGCCGCTGAACTCCCGTAGCCGTCCGTTGGTGCACGACGAGATGAAAGTGATTGTCGAGCAGGCAGTACGCGAGCACGCCTACCTCGCCTCCGAGCTTCTTGTACGGCCGACGATACCTGGCGCGCACTACCTCAGGCACCAGATACCGCCGGAAACACTCGATGAACTCTCGCCGGTCAATCGCATCGCGAAAGATCGGCGCGCGACCGATCCCGCGGTTGTACACGTGGAACGTAGAGTTCGCGGCATCGGTCGGTTTGAGCTGATTGAGTCCGGGCATCGAACAGGCCTCCTAAACCGTTAAGGGTTTGGCGGCCCGTAATGGACTCCCATGCGTGAGGTATCTAGACGTCACAAGTCGACAGCACGGTCGATCGACGATCCCCGACTACCGCTTCGCCGCGACAACCTCTCGGAAGATCTCGGCTGCGACCTCGTCACTCGGCGCGGCGAAGTCGTCGTACCACAGCCCAATTACGGCCAGCTCCTCGGCCGCATGAACTTCGGTGATGTTCGAGTACCCGTGAACATGTGGATCAGGCGCCAGCGGTGTTGCCAACAGAATGTCAGCCACGTTGCGCCGCGACAATGCCACCGCGACCGCCTCCAATGCCGGGGCTGTCGCCGACCCGTCATCGACCACCAGCACGCGGCGGCCGGCTACCGACAGGGCGGTTTCGTCTCCGCGGTAGATCTTCGAAAGACGCGCGATCTGCGCGGTCGCTTCGGCGACTCGCTGGGCGAGACTGTCCTCTGTCACGCCCAAGGCGGCGAGCGCCTGAGAATCGATCACGTGGATCGCATTCTCGGCGACCGCGCCGACCACGTATTCGGGCTTGCCCGGGGTGGACAGGTCCACCACCGGCATGACGTCCAGGGGCGCGTTGAGTACCCGCGCGATCTCGATGGCTACCGGAACTCCCCCGCGAGGCGTGCTGACAACGACCACGTCGTCAAGCCCGCGAACCTCCGGCTGCCTGGCGAGCATTTTGCCCGCCTCTGATCGGTCCCTGAACGGCACTTCATGCGCCCTTTCATCTTCGGGGAGATCGCCCCCCAAACGGCTTCATGCCGCCTGACAATCCCCACAGGACTCACACTAGGCCCGATCAAAACAAACCGCAATACCCAAAAACACACAAATGTGAGATCTTTCACACAACGGACGGATAACGCCGCTGGCCGGCCGGTCCGGCGCTATACTTGACCGACACAGCTGTACGCATCAAGAGGGGTGGAGGGACTGGCCCGACGAAACCCCGGCAACCATCGAAAGCGCGAGCTTTTGAAAGGTGCCAATTCCAGCAAGCCGATCAGAACCGAGGCTTGGATGATGTGATTTGAAGCCTCGCTTGCCGAACCTTCGTCTCACATCCGAGCCGAAGGTTTTTTCGTATCAGGACACGATTGTCCGTATTAGATGTCCGTATTAGAGAGGGTTTCAAATGGCCGTAGATGCGCTGAAATGCAAGGAATGTGGTGAGCAGTATCCGCTCGAGGCACGCTTCGTGTGCGAGCAATGTTTTGGTCCGCTGGAAGTCAGTTACGACTACAGCAACCTCGATATAGCTGAAGCTAAGCGGCAGATCCAAACGGGTCCGCAGAGCATCTGGCGCTACTCAGACTTTTTGCCGTTCGCGGAGCGGCCCAGGTCGGTCCTCGCGACCGGCATGACGCCGCTGATCTACGCGAAGCGGCTCGGTGAGTACCTCGGGCTCAACAGCGTCTACGTCAAGAACGACGCGGCCAACCCGACGCACTCGTTCAAGGACCGTGTCGTCAGCGTTGCGCTGGCGAAGGCCGTCGATCTCGGCTACGAAGTGATCGCCTGCGCGTCGACCGGCAACCTCGCCAACGCCGTCGCTGCTCACGCCGCCGCGGCGGGTCTCGACAGCTTCGTGTTCATCCCGACCGACCTCGAGGAGCAGAAGATCCTCGCGACCGGCGTTTACGGCACCGAATTGGTCGGCGTGCGCGGCAACTACGACGACGTCAACCGACTCTGCACCGAGCTCTCGGCCGAGTACGACTGGGCGTTCGTCAACATCAATATGCGCCCGTACTACAGCGAGGGTTCGAAGACACTCGCCTACGAAGTGATCGAGCAACTCGACTGGCAGACGCCTGACCGCATCGTCTCGCCGATCGCCTCGGGCTCGCTGTTCACCAAGTTGCACAAGGGATTCAACGAGTGGATCGACCTCGGCTTGGCGCAGGGCAGCCTGCCGAAGTTCCACGGCGCGCAAGCAACCGGCTGCAATCCGGTCGCGCAGGCTTACGAGGACGGCGTCGACTTCTGCAAACCCGTCAAGCCCGACACGATCGCGAAATCGCTGGCGATTGGCAATCCGGCTGACGGCCCGTACGCGATCGACGTCGCGCGCAATACCGGCGGCAGCATCGAACAAGTCACCGACGACGAGATCCGTGCCGGCATCAAACTGCTGGCCCACACGACGGGTGTGTTCACCGAGACCGCCGGTGGGGTAACCGTCGCCAGTCTGAAAAAGTTGGCCGACCGCGGCGAGATCGACCCCGACGAGCGCGTCGTGGTCTACATCACCGGCGAAGGCCTCAAGACGCTCGACGCCGCCCGCGGTACGTTCGAGAAGTATGAGATCGACGCGACACTTGACGCGTTCAACGAGTTCGTGCCGACACCGGTTACGGCCTAACATACGCACGGCCTAACAACGGAGGGGAGCAAGCAGATGGCAGTAACAGTCAAGATCCCGGCGCAGTTGCGCCCTGTCGTGGGCGGTCAGGCGACCGTCGACGTCGAGACCTCGGGCACCGTTTCCGAGGTGCTCGACGCGCTCTACGAGCAGTTTCCCGACCTTCAGACGCGGATCAGCGAGAACGGCGAGCTCCGCCGCTTCGTCAACGTTTACGTCGCCGACGAGGACATTCGCTTCGGCGACGGACTCGACACCGACGTTGCCGACGGCACCGAAGTGACGATCTTGCCGGCCGTCGCCGGCGGCTAACGCGGGCGCGCCCGGCCGAGCCTCAGGGTTCCGAACTCCCGGAGTTTGTCCGCGCGACCGTAGAGCGCGTTGCGCGCGCTGTTCCCGGTGGCCGCCGCCGAACGCAGGTGTGGGCGGGAGGCGCGCAGCACCGCCAATCGCTCGTGTGTGGCGTCGGGTTCGAGATAGCCCTTCTCGCGCAGGTAGGCCTGTCGTTCAGTGCAGATCGGTCCCAGGGGTTCCAGCATCGACGCGACCTCGTCTACGACCAGTCCCGCGTCCTCGAGTTGGGCGACCGACATCTCGATGCTCGCCAGCGAGGAGTGCACCATCCACAGCGAGCCGCCCGGCACCAGCATCGAGCTTGCCTGGCTACAGATCTGATCGATCAAAAGGCGCCCGTCTCGGCCCCCGTCGCTGTAGACGTGATGTCCGATCGATTCGTCGTCGGGGGTCGGTACATACGGCGGGTTCGCAAGGATTGCGTCGAATCGCCGACCCTCCACCGGCTCGAAGAGACTTCCCTGGAGTGCTTCGACCTCGACATCGTTTGCATCGGCGTTGGTCGCCACGTTCTCGATCGCGAGCGGCTCGACATCAACGGCGGTAACACGATGTCCACGCAGAGCCGCGGAAATGCCTTGAACGCCGCTCCCACAGCAGAGGTCAAGCACGCTGCTAGGCCGGGCCGGGCCCCCCGCGGCGAAGGCATCCATCAAAAGAATCGAATCGGAAATCGGCTGGTACACGCCGGGTAACGCAACGATCCGCGGGCAGGCGACTGCAACAGCGGGAGTCATAGGACCACCTCCACGGTTCCGTCGCTAACGCGCAAATCAAGCATCTCCAGCCCGAACGGAGCCTTGGGCGAGACCGCCATGCCATCGTCCGTCGCGAACTCCCAGCCATGCAGGCGGCACTTGAGGATGCCGTCCCTGCACGACCCATTCGACAGCGGCTCTCCGCGATGCGGACAGCGATCTTCAAATGCGATCAGCTCAGATTCGGTGCGCAGAACACAGATCACGCGTCCCTCGACCTCGACGCGTGTTGGTTGATCGGTCTGCAGCGCATCAAGTCCGATAATCGCCGAGTACTCAGCGATTCCAGAGTCGAGCGCGGGCGCGGTCACTCGGCTGCCTCGACGGAGGTCGAAGACCGAAGCGAACTCTCGCCAGCGGAAAAGCGCTCCAGCAGATGTTCCACGAACTCGGCCTCCACGGTTCGCCCATCGGAGATGCCGATTGCGACCTGCGCCGCCGCGGCCGGCTCGGTCTCGCTGACCGGGACCGCGACTTCACTCAGCGCTACGTCCCGGTGATTCTCGTCCGCATGCACGTGGATCTCGTAGAACTCACGAACGGCCGGGTCGGAGACTCCCAGGCGCTCCCATGCCGCGAGATAGTTGGTCATCGCAACCGGCGAATCAGCTTCGGTCAGGTAGATCGTCCCGAGCAGTCGTCGGCTGTACTCCGGCATCAGTGACAGCATCCACTGGTGGTTCAACGTCGCCAAGTATTGCCATGACGCGACCGGCTCGAAGTGGTCAATACCGCTCTCTAGACCAAGGGCCTGCATCAGCCGGGCGTACACCGATGAGTGCATGTGGTCGAGCTTGCCCCAGCCGTACTCGTCGAGCAGCAGATCAATCAGTCCGGCCTTGGCGCCGCCGGTCAGGGTGGGGACGGCGTAGATCCATGGATCGGGTTCGCGCAGAAAGAACAGGGACCGCTGCGCAACGATCTCGCACAGCTGGTCGTGCGAGATCGAGTCGCGCACGAACGCGCCCCATCGGCCGCTCTCGGCCGGGTGCTCGCCGAAGACGAGGCTCTCGAGCCAGCCGCCGAGCGCGTCGGCCTCGGCGGGAGGGGTGAGGTCGATCGACGACCGACGTCGTTCGAGGTATCCGAGGAAGCCAAACTCGAGATTCTGACGGACAGTGCTGATCGTCTGCCGGACCTCAAGCGGGCGAAGTTCTGTCGGAGCGCGCCAGATTCGATCGGAGTACAGGGCATAAAGCGAACGGTGCGCCTCGTCGAGCGCCTCGGGCAGTTCGAGTTCGAACGCCACGCCGGCGAGTTCGACACTGTGATCGATGGCCGAGGCCAGTTGATCGAGCGAGCCGAGGCGATCGGACGCGGGCGGTTTATTGAGCAGGCCGGTGACCACGCCGCCACCGGTCTGGAGCGTGTTTGTGTTCGAAGCATTCATATCCACCGAATGCCCGTTCACAAGAGCCGCGAAACTCCTGTCAGTAAAGTCAGCATCGTGATCCCGGTAGCAATTCTTTGTGGCGGAAAAGGAACGCGCATCGCTCGCGATGACGAAGACACGCCGAAGCCGCTCGTCGACGTTGGTGGGCAGCCGATCCTCTGGCACGTGATGGCGCTGTACGCGTCGCACGGGTTCAATGAGTTCCTGCTGCTGACGGGCTGGCAGTCAGATCGTGTCGACCAGGCGGTGAGTGAGTTCGACGAGGTTTCGTCGGGAGCCTGGAACGCCAAGACACTCGAGACTGGTCAAGAAACACCAACGGGCGGACGCGTCGCTCGCGCCGCCGGACTGCTCGGTGACTCGACGTTCGCCCTGACATACGCCGACGGGGTAGCCGACATCGACCTTCAGGCGGAGCTGCAGTTCCACCGTTCTCACGGCAATACCGCGACCGTCGCGGTGGTGAAACCGGAGAGTCCGTGGGGCGAAGCGACGCTCGACGACGGCGACAAGATCACCGGCTTTGTCGAGAAACCGCGCATCGAGAGCTGGATCAACGGCGGGTTTATGTTCCTCGAACCGCGCGTATTCGACTTCATTGGGCGTGACGAAGTTCTCGAGCGCGAACCGCTTGAACGACTTGCCGCCGCCGGCGAACTGCGCGCCTACCGCCACGACGGATTTTGGGACTGCATGGACACCTACAAAGACGCTCTCGTGCTCAATGACCTCTGTCAGCAAGGCTCGCCGCCGTGGCTGGGCGTCGGCGCTCTCGCTAGTTCGGTTTGATGAGCGACTCCAGCGAGACGTGGCGCGGAGTGCCGGTGTTCATCACCGGTGCCGACGGGTTTATCGGATCCTGGTTGACCGAGCGGTTGCTCGACGAGGGTGCCGACGTCGTGATCCTCAAGCGCGACAAACCCGCGCTCTCAAGACTGAGGATCGACGGCGTCGAAGAGCGCTGCACAGTCGCTCAAGGAGATCTCTCAGACCACGGTGAGCTGCTGCGGATTCTCAACGAGTACGGCGTCGAAACGGTTTTCCACCTGGCCGCTCAGGCAATCGTTGCCGTGGCGAATCGTTCGCCACTCTCGACCTTTGAAACCAATGTGCGCGGTACATACAACTTGCTTGAGGCGGCCCGCCTGGCGCCGACAGTCGGACGCGTTGTGGTCGCGTCGAGCGACAAGGCTTACGGCGAACACCAGGAGCTTCCGTACCGCGAGGACGCAAAGCTGCAGCCACGCTTCCCCTACGACACCTCGAAGGCCGCCGCAGATCTGATCGCTCGCTCTTACGCCGAGACGTATGGCCTACCGGTTGCGGTTACGCGGCTCGCAAACGTCTACGGCGGTGGCGACTTCAACTTCTCCCGACTCGTGCCCGACACGATCCGGGCGATCCTTGCCGGCGAGCGCCCGGTGATTCGATCCGACGGAACTCCCGAACGCGATTTCATTTTTGCGAGCGACGCTGTCGGCGCTTACCTCGCGATAGCGGAAGGCCTAGGCGATCCGCAGAATCGAGGAATGGCTTTCAACGCCGGAGCTGGGCGACCGTGGTCCGTGCTTGAAATTGTCCGGACGCTACTGGAGGTGTCTGGGGCCGACCTCGAACCAGATGTTCAGGGAACGGGGACGCCGGACGGCGAGATCGATCGTCAGTACCTCGACTCCACGCTGATTGAAGACCGGCTCGGCTGGAAGCCCGCATGGGAGCTGTCCGACGGGCTGGCTGAAACGTTCGCCTGGTATGAGCGCGTGCTAACTGCGATCACGGCGCGCTGAGTTGTCATCGCGCGCCTGAGCGCGTCGAATGACGAATGACGCCAGCGCGTAAACACCGACCCCAAGCGCCGCTGCCCCCGCAGTCCAAGCCACGGCTGAAACTGTCGATATTGCGATAGTCAATTGCGTTTGAGGATGTGGAAATCCCTATCCGAAAACGGATTACCCAGTTTCAGCCGTTTGTAAACCCACGAGCCGTGAACTGGTACTTTTGCAGCCATGAACTCGTCGGAGCGCGCCCGCCAATTTGATCTCGTCACGTCCGTAGACGGCGACACGACCCGCATTCGCCTAACCGGCGAACTCGACATTGCCAGCGCCGACGTACTGTCCGGAGCGCTCGAATCAACTCAGATCGATGCCGGCGCAACACTTGCCGTCGACATGACGGACGTCGGCTTCATGGACTCGACGGGACTGCGACTGTTGATCGCGGCAAACCGTCGCGCGATCGAGGGCGACTACAAGCTGGTCATCGTTACCGGCGAGTCTCCAGCGAAACGTGTCCTTGAACTAACCCGCATGGACGAACACATGCAGGTCGTCACAACGCTGGCCTAAGGGCCACTTGTTTCCGTCGGCGGCGCTACGTCTCCGGCGTGACTGGGACTGTGACTGGGACTGGGACTGTGACCAAGATCGCGACGTCATCGCGATTTGGCTCCGTCTGACTGCTGAGCGCCGCCGAGTCAAGTCCAGCTGCCACGCTCTCTGCGCTGACGGTCGAGATCCCTTCGGCCAGTTCCACGGCAAACTTCGTGTCTTCGGTAGTTTGGCCACCCGAGAGGCCGTCGGTATAGAGAACGATCGCTTCGCCAGTGGCGATCGTGGCTGTAACGACCGGCAGATCCGGTGACTCCACGACACCCAGCAGCGTACCGATCTCACCAAGGGGCTGAGGCTTGCCACCGTCAAGTCGCAACGGCAGCGGGTGTCCCGCCGCGATGATCTCGACCCAACGATCAGAGGTCCCATTCGTGGTTCCGAATCGTGCCATTGCCACTGTGCAAAACCGACCGTCGTCGACCTGTCCGATCAATGCTGAATTGAGCGTTCGCAGAATCGACTCCAAGGACGAATCGTGCATCGCGGCGGTGCGAATCGTGTAACGCGCTAGCGCTGTCAGCGCCGCGGCTTCCGGGCCCTTGCCGCAAACGTCGCCGATTACGGCTGCGAGCGTACCGTCGGGCAATGTGAAAACGTCATAGAAATCGCCGCCGACCTCCGCCTCGGCGGTTGCGGGCCGAAAGCGTGCGGCGAGGTCAAATCCGGCCACGACGGGAAGCTCTGCAGGGATCAGACTGTTTTGCAACGCGTCGAGCATCCGAGAGCGTTCATCATGGAGTCGGGCGTTATCGATCGCGACACCTGCTCGGCGTCCCAGTTCCATCGCGGTTTCAAGGTCGAAGTCGGAGAATCTGCCGCCGGTGCGCGTAAGCGCCATCGAGATCGCCCCGAGAGGTCGTCCGTGGACCATGATCGGCGCGATCAACTTGGAGTGGGGGACCAGCTCTTGCGGCACGGGCTCCAGGCTTGAAATGCCGATCGTTTCGCGCCAGGTATCGGGCTCGAGATGTTCAAACAGCTGCGGTATGCCGGTACGAACCACCTCGATCGCGCCGTGGCTCTCGACGTCGGCGATCCGGTCCTGCCGCATCTTGCGGAGCGGCCCGAGAAACTCGGGATCGGTGTGGGCGACGGCTTTCGGAATCAACCCGCCGGCCGCGTCGAGCAACTCGACCGCACACCAGTCCGCCAGCGCCGGGACTGCGGCAGTCGCGATCGCTTCGACGGCGGCGGTTGGATCAAGACTTTCAGCCATTGCCTTGCTGGCCTCGGCTAGAAAGCGCTGCGAGCTTTCGGCTCGTTGATGAGTCGTAAGGTCTTCAATCACGGTGACGGCCATCGTCGGAGTGCCGTCGGCGCCGAGAATCGCCGTAGCTTTGACCAGCGTCCAGTACTCCTGACCCGTTTCCTTGATCGTGTAGCGGAGCATCTGTTCTGGCCGCTCCTCGCCCGCTAACGCCCGGCGACTTGGCAGCTGCTGAGGATCAAACGGCGTGCCGGTGTCGTCGCGAATTTCCAGTCGGTCGGCTACGTCGGCAAAGTGTTGCCCGAGCATCTGCTCGGCGGAATCGAACCCGAGCAGATGTGCTCCGGGGTCGTTGGCGTAGATCATCTCGCCGTCGACACTCTGCACGACGACGCCGTCGGCGATGCCTTGGACGACTGCCTCAATCTGGTCGCGCGAACCACGGAGCTCCTGCTGCGTGAAGCTCAGCTGGTCGATCAGTCGATCTGATTGCGCTGCGAGTGCCGCCGCGCGGGCAAGCGATTCGACTTGGGTCAGCTCGGCCTCGCCCCACGGGGGCACCGGTCGCGGGCACACCATGAAGTACGTGACGCTGAACCCTGCGGCTTGAACGGGAACGATTAGCACTTGACCGTCATTTGTGATCTCTTCCGGCTCACGCTCGAATAGGGCCTCTAAGAGCTTCTGCTCGGGATGGCGAAACAGCATCGGACCTTCGCGCAATGCATTGTTGGCGTATGCGCCAGCCGCGCCTGTGACGGCCTGACGGGGCACTGCCTTGTCCGACGCGGTCTCGCTGTCGAGCACGATGCGAGTTACGTCATCGTCCGGCATTCGCAGGTCTATGAAGCAGAACTCGGCGAAATCGGCGGTCGCTGCTCGTCCAAAGCTGACGATCTTTTCTTCCAGACCAACAGCGACATCAAGCTCGGCACGCGCCGAGTTGATCAGCGACAGCCTGCGGCGTGTGCGCAGGTCACGCTCGCGCAAGATGGCAGTCTGTACGGCGAGGCCGGAGGCGACGCAGATCACGCTCAGGCGAAGAAGAAGATTGGCGTCGAACACCTGGTCGGTGACGGCGGCACTGACGACTGCGGCGGCGATGGCAAGCGCAGTGACGATCGCCGTGCGGCGTGGCGTAGTCGTCAAGCCCGCGATCAAAGGCGGCAGTATTAAATCGCCGACCAGTTTTATGTCCTGACCCAGCGCCCAATTGACGGCGAACAGGACTCCTACGAGCAAAACGCTTAACGCAGTCCAAGCCTGGAGTGCAGTTCGGCGCATTAAGTCGACCCTACCGCGTTTTCTAAGTGGCTAGCGGGCAACTATGAGGTCAGTTGAGGACTACGACGAGCGAGCTGCCAGCGCTGCCATCGAAGATGTCGACTGATTCGGCAAAGCGTGTAAGCACGTCACCGAGCTCGGGAAGGCTCGCCGCCTTGACGACGCTTTCGGCTTCGCTCTGCCGCAGTCCATCGAAAGCGAGCCGGAGACTCCCGGGCGAAACCTGCAAAGAGACGTGGCGCGGGGCGCTGTCGAGCTGGCTGTCGGCCGCATCGACGAGGGCATCTACGACCGTCAAGGCGTTGATCAAGCGGTCGACCGTGAGATCTGCGCGCGCCGCCGCGGCCGAAACTAGGCGTTCCAAAACGGCGCCGGACAGCGTCGGGTCACCGAACTCGACGGCAACGGTCGAAGCCGTGGTCGACGATGTAGCGGATGATTCGCTATTCACCGCGTGGCACCGCTGATCGTGGGTCATCTGTGTGAAGTGCGAACTCCAGCGTGACCTCGGTGCCGTCCTCGCCGCGAGTGATCTCGTGGCTGCGAGTGACAGCTTCCATCAACGGAATGCCCATTCCCGAGACTTCAACGCCTCCGGATGCGTCATGTTCGCGCCACTCGCCGAAGTCGCGGATCCGAACGATCAAATGATCGTCGCCCGAGATCAACTCAATGATCATCTCGCCTGTCTCATCGCCATATGCATACTTCACGACGTTCGAACAAGCCTCAGTAACGGCAAGTTTGATGTCGTCGACAACCGTCCCGGCTGCGCCGAGCACGCGAACCGCACCTTCGATCGATTGCCGGACCAGCATCACGTTGTCGGCCCGCGCTTCGAGCTTTAGTGACATCGCTGGTCTTTCGGTTGATTGAAGGTGAGAGTTCATCGTCTGCGGTCGAGCGTTCTGATGGCAATGCTGACTTCGGTAGTAGGCACCTTACAAACAGGCTCTACCCGCCCGGAGGACTGACCGAAACACCGATAAGAAGTATCTGCGGCTGCGGCAGAAGCAGAAACACGAACGGCCCGCTGCGTGCTGGCGGGCCGTTCGGGGCGATTGCGCTTAGGGGTGACTGCGTTGCTCGTCGGAGTCACACCGTTGTTTGGAAACGGACCGAAATCAACGTTTCCAAACGGCTTGGAATGCGGCAACCGATCGGCTTGTGCCCGTGTACCCGAATACGTAAACCCCCGAGCGGGCAAATCTTTCGAGACTTCCGGATCGCAGCGGACGTTCATCGGTCGTGCCCCGGGCCTAGTTCTTGGCGGGCTCGCTTCAATGCGGCGCGCAGTATTCGCGACACCTGCATCTGCGAGACCCCGACGGCGTCGGCGATCTCGGACTGCGTCAGGTCCTGGAAAAAGCGCATGTGCACCACCGTCTTGTCGCGCTCGGAGAGGTCAGCGAGTGCCGTACCGAGTGTCGCGCGCAACTCAGATTGTGCGAGTCCTGCGTCAGCCACGGCGGGCACGTTTCCGGCATGGGGAGAGTCCGGCTCTTCGCCGGTCAGCAGCGGCGCGCTGTCATATGCGACACCTGCGTGCATCGCCTCCAGCACGTCTTCAGTGGAGATGTCCAAGAAGTCAGCGACTTCGGACGGTGTGGGGGAGCGCTGGAGTTCGAGCGAGAGGGCGTCAATTGTTCTCGTGACCTCGGCGTTGAGTTCTTGCAGATCACGCGGTGGACGCACGGTCCAGCTGTGGTCGCGGAAATAGCGCTTGATCTCGCCGGAAACCGTCGGCTCGGCGAAGGTCGTCAGCTGCACTCCGCGGGCGAAGTCGAACCGTTCGATCGCCTTAAGAAGTCCGACCGATCCGACCTGAATCAGGTCGTCTATATCCTGGCCGCGGTTCGCGTATCGAAACGCAACCTTGCGTACCCACGGCAGCATCCGCGACACCAGTTCGTCGCGGGCGGCTGCGTCGCCGGTTTCGCGAAACCGCTTCAGCAGCGCTAGTTCGGCACTCGGTGGCCGGTTTGAGGAATCGGTAGTCATTGCCGTTGTCGTGGGGGCGATCATCGTGGACATGGTCGGCGCATTCGTTGGAAAGGCCTCCACGTCCCGACAATCGGGATGCAGAATGTACAACCGGTCCCTGAGGTCACGAAGCGCCGCAACTCATCGAGGACCAGGTACCCGACGCGAAGGGCTCCGAAACGTCCGCTCGGTGCGGAAGGATTGAAATCAGTCCGGAGTAGGGGAGTTCCGGCAGTTGGTCGAATCCGTTAGGACGACACAGCGTTTATCGACGCCGCACTGCGGGTACTTAGGGGACAGCAATGCGACCGTTTCGTGACATTCGCGATTATTCGCCACAATGCCGCCGCGTCCGACGCGGACACGGCCACGCCGGCTTCCCCGCTCGTCAGCGGCGTCCGTTCGGCGTCGAATCCATGTTCGTGTACGCGGCATCGGCCGCTGCGCATCGCATCGGCGGCGCACGCACGACCAGCACAGCACGCGTGATCAGCACAGCACGCGTGATCAGCACAGCGCGCGTGACCAGTACAGCGCGCGTGACCAGCACAGATGGACAACATCGCGACGGAACACCGACATCCGCCGCTGAGGCGCGCGAACGACGGATCGCGCGTCAGCGTCGCGCTCGGCGGCGTAACGCGATCATGCGGGCGACGGCAGGCGGGTTGTTGGTTGTCGCTGCAGTTCTGGCATTGCGCGATGTCAACCCCGAGCTCGCAACCGGTCTGGCGCTGGCACCCGTTTTGATCTTGGCGACGCTGATGTTGACGTTGCGCCTGCGCCGTATAGTTCGTGCACGGACCAGCGCCGCGCGGCAGCCGTGCCCTCCCGCGCGCTGAGCAAACCACCTAGTAATCCCGCATTACTTGCATTGATCGAACCGATGCTCGCGTCGGTCGGCGAACTGCCTACGCGCGGAGAGTGGTCATACGAACTCAAGTGGGACGGGATACGCCTGCTTTGCTACGTCGCCGCCGACGGCGTACTTCTGCGCACGCGCAACCAGAACGACGCCAGCGACCGCTACCCGGAGTGCCAGGCGCTGACCGACGCAGTCGACTTGCGGCGGCTGCCCGCAGTTGTCGACGCCGAAGTCGTCGCGTTTAATGACTCCGGCGTTCCGAACTTCGGACGACTGCAACAGCGCGCAGGTAAGCGCGGTAGCGGGACTCCAGTGGGGGCCGAGCTTGTCTCCGTCCACTTGGCGAGTTGAAGCTGACAAATCTGCGAAAGATCCTCTATCCGGAAACCGCCACGTCGAAGGCCGAGGTGCTCGACTACTACGCGCGCATCGCCCCTGTGATGCTGCCGCACCTGCGGCACAGGCTCACAACGCTCAAGCGCTGGCCAGACGGTGTGCAGGGGGAGTCGTTGTTCGAGAAATTCTGTCCCCGCTTTGGGCCCGATTGGGTGCGGACACAGAGACGCTCTCACGAAGGCGCCAAGCGAGACATTGACTACTGCCTGCTCGATGATCTCCCGTCGCTGATCTGGACCGCCAGCCTTGCGGCTCTCGAACTGCACGTCCCACTGGCAACCGGCGACAACGTCGATCGGCCACGAACCTTGGTCTTCGACCTCGACCCGGGCGCGCCAGCTGATGTGCTCGACTGCGCTCGGGCAGCGCTGATCATGCGTCGACGCTTGAAGGCGCTCGGGCTGAAATCGTTCGTCAAGACCTCCGGTTCCAAAGGACTCCAGCTGTATACGCCCCTGAACCCATCGAAGCGATCGAGGCTTTCGTTCGAGCAGACTAAGCCGTTCGCGCACGCGTTGGCTCGCGAACTCGAGGACAAGCATCCCGACCTAATTGTCAGCAAGATGTGGAAAGACCTGCGGGTCGGAAAAGGTGCTGATCGACTGGAGCCAAAATCATTCGAACAAGACAACGATCTGCGTGTATTCGTTGCGCGGTCGCGATCGACCGACAGTTTCCACGCCCCTGGCCTGGGCGGAAGTCGAGCGCGCGGTGAAGGCCGAGGATGCCGAGGCGCTCGTCTTCACCGCCGAGGACACGCTTCAGCGGGTCGCCGATCGTGGCGATCTGTTTGCTCAGGTGCTGACGCTCAAGCAGAGCTTGCCGGAGTTGGCCGCGTAAAACATTCCGGCAGTGTTGTGATGCTTTGGCTAGACGCGCCGTAGTAGGTGTATGGATCTGATGACCGAGACCGAGATCACCAGCCCGTCGTCGCAAGGCCCGCGCTCGATCGCGGGAGACTCATTCGACCGGCTTTACCGCGAATCGCGCGACGATCTTTTCGCCTATCTGACCTTCCTCTTGCGCGACCCTGTACTCGCCGAGGAAGTGGCGGCCCAGGCCTTCGAGCGAGCCTTTCGCAAGCGCGACACATTCAATCCCTCCCGCGGTGACATGCGCGGCTGGCTGTTTCGCATCGCGCGAAACGCCGGTATCGATGAGCTGCGACGTCGTGACCGCGAGTACGTCGCCGAACCCGGTTTCGCCGACACGTTGTCGGCGCCCAGTGGATCGTCCGACGATCGAATGTTCGTGTCGGCCGCAATCCGCACGCTTGACCCGCGCCAGCGAGAGCTGGTCGCGCTGAAGTTTTTCGCCGCGCTGAACAATCGCGAGATCGCCGCTGTCGTCGGACAATCCGAAAGCAACGTCGGATCTCAGCTTCATCGCGCAACCACGAAGCTCCGGGAGGTGCTCGATGCTTAAACGACTGACAACCCCTCGCGAACCCAAACTCAGCGCGGACCAGCTGCACGAATTCGAGGTGATCGATCGTTCGCTGTCAGGTGTCTCTGATGAGGGCGCCGACGACGCAGGACTGATGAACCTCGCTTTGTTGCTGCGCGACGCGCGCCCGACTCCGGAAGACGCCGGGTACGCGACGCGGATGGATGACTTGTTCCTGGATCGTGATGGTGCCGAGCGCGCTGCATTGCCTCTGCCTCGGATGCGCCGAGTGCTCAAGAGCCTGCTTCGACCGGCGCCGCTGGCAGGCGCGCTTGCGGTATGCGTTCTACTGGTTTCTGTTGCGACGATTTCGGGAAGTGGACTGTTCGCGGATCGCGCTGTAGACGATGTTGCACGCGAAGACGCGATCAGCGCCGACACGCCGCTTATGTCAGACGATCAAGGCGCGGCAGAGTCGACCAGATCCCTTCCCGAGGGCACGTTTTTGAAAAATGAGGCGCGTCCGTCGCCGCCCGCGACCATAACGCCGACGCCGCTGGCAACAACAACCCCCGCTGTCCCCGCGCTTGATTCGCCGCCGACGCCGACGCCACCGACCGATGACTTGTTTGCGCAGGCCGAACGTCGTCATGTCGACCAAACGGCGACGCTAAAGCTCGCCACCGCTAACGCCGCCGTCGAAGATGTCGCCGATCAGGTGATCTCGATCACTGACCGTCACGAAGGCTTCGTTCTTAACTCCGATGTCAGTGGCGGTGACGATCCAGGCGCGAGCTTCACACTACAGATTCCGGCAACACGGTTTGCGGGTGCGCTTGCCGAGCTGTCGAAGCTCGGCCATGTCCGATCGCGTACTCAGTCGACCGTCGATGTCACCGCATCGCACAAGTCCGCGCGCGAGCGCTTGACCGAGGCCCGTGAACGGGTCAATGCACTGCTCGAACGGATCGAGTCGTCGGCGACACCGCTGACCGCAAAGCCGGGGTTGCGGAAGCAGTTGTCACGAGCTCGCGACTCGCTGCGCGCTCGCCGTGGCGAGCTTGCATCGCTGCGGCAGCGAGAGAACTTCGTGCCCCTGTCGGTGTCGATCGCCGGCGACGGATCGGTCGTCGAAGCCGAGCAGTCGACGCTCGGTCGCGCGGTCGAGATCGCCGTTGATGCACTCGAGTATCTGCTGGCGGTGCTGCTTATCGCAGTTGCCATTGCAGTCCCGCTAACCGTTCTGGCCGCCGGGACGTGTATTACCGGACGGAGGGTCAACGCTCGTCGGCGGAACGGGGTCGTAGATCGCTCCGCCGTAGAGCGCCCTAGCCCTGCGGGCGAGCCACCGGCGGACGCGAGCTAGACAGCCGCGAGTTAAGCCGCGTAACGGAACGGCTTGAAGTCGTCGGGACCGATCAGGTCCGACGCCAGGGCGAGAACGAAGCAGTCGAGCTCGTCGCGAAAGTTTTCCTCGGCGAGCTCTTTGTGGGCGATCCGCAGCTCCGCCTTGCCAGCCGCGAAAACACGGCCGAAGGCACGGGCCTCTTCCCAGCTGTAGTCGCCGATGCCGATGTGCTCACACTCCGGACAGCGCAGTGTCAGCCTGACCGTCCCCGCGGCCTCGGCGCGCGCCTCGGTCGGTTGGACGAGGTCAGAGAAGCAGGCCGGACAAACCTCGGGCGCGACGGTCTTGGTTTGCTGCGGTGTGTTCTCGGTCTGCGACATGGCTGGCGACTCCGTCCCGGTAGGTGGGGGTCCTGGTAGGTGGGGGTGGTAGGTCGGAGTGCAGCCAGACTATGACCCTGAACGGACATTCCAGCCGGTCAGTCAGATCGCGCGGTTCATCTGCCCGCAAAGTCGGCAATAAACGTGAACGGTGATAGCGCGCGCAGCAGGATTTGAACCTGCGACCTCTGCCTTCGGAGGGCAGCGCTCTATCCACTGAGCTATGCGCGCAAATCGGCTCTGGATGCGGCTTTCGGGGATTTCGTGATTTTCACGCCGTCCACCTTTTCGACATTTCTGCCAATTTCTGCCAATTCCTCGCCGTTGACGAGTGACTTTAGCGCCGCGCGTGCCTCCGGGGTTTGCCGCATCACCCGCGAGTAGTCGCGCAGCGTTTCGGCCGGGTCGGCGTGCCCCATCTGATACTGAGCATCGGTTATCGGCACGTCGATCGCCGGTAGCAGTGAACCGAAGGAACGGCGTAGGCCGTGCGGCGTGATGGCCGGCGCGATCAGCTCGGCGTCGAGCTTCGCCAGCGCGACGTTTGCCTTTTCAACCGCCGGGGTCAAAAGCCGCGTGCGGATGTTGCTCGCACTTGGCCGGCCCGGAGACTCCGCCTGCTTGCCCTGGTTCGTCCGTCCCGTGGCGGCGGTCCTGAATAGGTAGTCGTCAGCCGCAAGCTCAGGCCGCCCGTGCTTGTACGCCTTCAACTCACTCAGCAGAACCGGCAGCAGCGGTATCACCCGCTCGCCGGCCGCGGTTTTCGACTTGCGAACCGTCAGACGGCCGCTCGCGAGATTCAAGTCACGAACCCGCAGGTTGCAGAGTTCGTGAATCCGCAGGCCGGCGAACATGAGCGTCGCGAGGATCGCCCGGCCGCGTCCGTTCCTGATTCGGGCCTCGCCGTCAATCTCCGCACCGGCCGCAAGTAGCGCCGTGAACTGTTCCGCCGCGTCCAGGTAGTGCCGTGCCGGAGCGTCGGGTGTTAGCCGCCGGTTGCGGCCCTTGGCGGGGTTGCTCGCGTCGGCGTTCAGAACATCATCGTCGATCGCATCGTCGATTATCTGCGCCAGCAAAACCAGCGTCTTGTTAATCGAGCGCTCGCCGAGGGTCGGCTCGTCGATGCCGGCCTCGCGTTCGGCCAGTTTGTAGTCAATGTAGTTCTGAACGTCCGCCTTGCGGATCCGGTCGAGCGGGTAGTCCTTGAAGTACGGCAGCAGGTGGCCGGTCAGGTCGTAACGGTTTCGCGTCAGCGTCGATTCGCGCACGTCACGGCGAAGCTCGCGCCTCGCCTGCCAGCGGCTCGCGTATTCGTGGAAGGT
>JBASTN010000063.1:0-10598 GCA_049274915.1 Solirubrobacterales bacterium | reverse complement strand
CGGTCTGGTCGAAGCCAGACTTCCCGACGTTGTTCATGATGCCGATGTCCTCTTTCTTTGTCGTCGACGGCATCACGCGAAAGATGTCGCGCTGCAACAGAGAGAGGAGCGTCGCCGAGACGAGATTCTCGGTTTCCGATCCGCCCACTGCCTTGGCGATCACCGGCGCCGGGATCATCTCGGGCGGGTACTGGTAGCTGCCGCCGGCGGAGATCGGCTTTGTGCGATCGCGACCGTATCTCAGGTAGAAGAGGTAGACGGCGCCTAGGCCGGCCAACGCGCCGGCCAATGCCCAGAGCAGAAGCCAGACAAACGAACGCTCACGCAACTCGCTGCTGCGTTTGGCGCGGTCGGCGTTTTCGGCATCGATCCGCGCCTGTTCCTTTGCAATCGACGGAAGGATGTCGGAGTTCTCGCGCGGCATGCCCGCCAGCGGTGCGGCGGCCACTTGGACCTGCACGGGTTCTCCCGCCGGTATCTCGCGCACACTGAACGACGCCTTTCGCTGCCCGATGGTCGGTGTCGAAACACGCGACTGCAGACCATTGGTGCGGCCGTGCGCCAGCTTGATTTCTCCGGGGAAGACGACCTCAACGCCGAGGCGACCGACACCGGTTTCCCAGCCTGTTCCCCAGACATCCCACAGCAACGACGACGCGTCGCGGTGGTTGCGTACGGCACCGCGCAGCTTGTACCTGACGACGAACTGGCGACGGCCGGCGTCGCGGATATTCCAGACGATGCGCAGCCGACGACCATTGTCGTTGACGATCCCGTATCCGAAACTGCCGTACGCGCCGCCGACGCCAAGCTTGATGCCGCTGCCGGGCATCATCGGCGCCGCGAAGCCGCCCGTTACGCGGGAGACCGCGACCCCGGTCACCTCTTCGCCGTGGTTGAGAATGATGTCTTGGTAGAGCCCGCGCCACGCTTTGTCGCCGAGGTCATAGGACAACAGCTCGGTGACTGTGAGATCACCTGCCGAGTTGACCTGGAAGCGGGTGTCGACACCCTCGAGGAACATGAACTTGTCCTCGCCGCCGCCCGATCCGCTCGCGCCGGGGTCGTCGTGCAGAGCAAACATGAATAGCGCGACGACCGCAGCGATGCTCGCGAGGGCACCGAGGGTGCAGAGGATCCGCTTGAGAGTCAGCATTGATGAGCGGAGAATCTACTGGGCGGTCGACACCGGCCGTGGCCACCTGGCACGTACCGCGGCTGCAAGCTGAGATACTGCGACCCTCGCGCCATTCAACCAAACGTTGCTTGCGCGAAAAATGGCTGTCACGGAGCTGGCAGCCTAGTTCCGTCCCTCGTGTTCAGAAGGTGAATGAAATGTTACAGCCGCAGTCTTGCGATGAGTTCAGCCGCGCCCGGTTGCTGCGTGAGGCGGCGGCCACGGCGGCCGGGACACTCCCAGTTCCGGCACCACGAGAGCCAGAGCCTGCCGGCGCACGACTCGACCGACGGGCGTTCCTCTTGCGCAGTGGTGCCTTGGGGTTGACGCTGTACGGCGCCATGAATCTCGGCCCCTCGCTCGTCGCCGATGCACTAGCGGCACCTGCGACCAAGCCGACGCACCCAGTACTGGTCTCGGTGTTCCTCGACGGAGGGATGGATTCGCTTTCGATGCTCGCGCCGGTTGCTGATCCGGTCTACCGCAGGCTGCGACCGACCCTTGCCAGATCGCCGGGGTCTGGTCCAGTGTTTGCTGATGATCCTCGCCTGCATTGGCATCCTTCGGCCGAGTCGTTTTGCAAGCTCCACGAAGCGGGGAAGCTCGCGGTCGCTCCGTCGATCGGCTACTCCGATCCGAACCAGTCGCATTTCACGTCTCGCCACTACTGGGAGGTCGGAGACACTGACGCTGCACTGCGGACCGGGTGGCTCGGCCGGTACCTCGACATCGTCGGATCCACGGACAACCCGCTGCAGGGGTTGTCGATCGACCATACGCTGGCACCGGCGCTTGCGCCCGAACGCATGCCGGTGGCATCGCTCGTCAGTGCCAGGTCATTCCGGTTTGAGCAGCGCGATGTATGGGGTGACGTCGATGCCGAAAGCGTCCGTGCGATTGAGGCGATCGGCCACGCCAACCTTCACAATGCTGACCCGGGCGCTCGCGCCGCCGCGGCCACGGCGGTGTCCTCGATGAACCTACGCCGTCAGTTGTTGCCACTCGATGAACCGGTGGGCTCGGGTGCGCCAAGCATGTACCCCGCCGGAACGCTCGGCGAACAGTTGAGTTCGATAGCTGCGATGTTGGCAATCGGTCTGCCGCTGCGATGCGTGGCCGTTCGCACAGGTAGCTTTGACACACATGCGAGCCAGGATCTCGCGTTCACAAACGACCTCAAGACAGTCGCCGATTGCCTGCTGGCGTTTCAGACTGACCTCGACACTCGGGGGTTGGCTAACCGCGTGTTGACAGAGGTCTGGAGTGAGTTTGGGCGTCGTCCCAGCGAGAACGCATCGGCCGGCACCGATCACGGAGCCGCAGGCACGGCGATGCTGATCGGTTCCCGCGTCCGCCGTCAGCTGCTCGGTGAGTTCAGCGGGCTCACCGCACTCGATTCCGACGGCAACATGCGCCCCAGTTTGGATTTCAGGGGTCTTCACGCGGCGATTCTCGATCAGTGGTTCGATGTCGACGCGGCGCAGGTGCTGCCCGACGCCAGAAGCTTCTCGACGCCGAAGATTCTCGACTGAGATGGCCGTTGTTTACACAGGAACGTTCGGCCGTACCCAAGCAGAACGATTGCTTTGGCGGGCGGGGCTCGGGCCCCGACCCGGCGAGGTCTCCACGCTCGTCGAGCGCGGATTGGCAGCGAGTGTCGACGCGTTGGTTTCGCCGACAACACCGACGACACTTGAAGGAGCCGCACCTCGGCTCGATGGTGGCCGGCGACTCGACCCAGAATCGACGCGCGGCCACGAACAGCTTTGGTGGCTTGATCGAATGGTGCGCGTGAACAACCCGTTTCGCGAACGGATGACGCTGATTTGGCACGACTGGTTCGCGACTTCCAACGTGGGAGTCAACGATCAGCGACTAATGCTTCAGCAGAACCGCACGATTCGACGGCTGGCAATCGCCACGTTCCCAGAGTTGCTGCGCGAGATGACCCGTGATCCGGCGATGCTCGTCTGGCTTTCCGGAAACAAAAATGTGAAAGACGCACCGAACGAGAACTACGGCCGCGAGATGATGGAGCTCTTCACGCTGGGCGCCAATGCTCGCTTCAGTGAAGCCGATGTCCGGGAGCAGTCACGCGCCTTGACCGGCTGGGCGAGCAAATGGGATTCGACTGGTTACACCGATTTCTTCTTCGACCAGCAACGTCACGACAGCGGCCTGAAAACGGTCTTTGGCAAACGCGGCTACTTCGATTGGGCCGATTCCTGCCAGATGTGCGTCGAGCACCCAGATCACCCGCGATTCTTCGTCCGCAAACTCTGGAGCTACTTCATCCCGTCGGCGCCGTCACCGACGACGCTTGCGGTGCTGATGGCGACTTATCGTGATTCTGGATTTGCGATCGAGCCGGTCGTTCGCGGAATCCTGTTGCATCCGGACATGTACTCAAGCGCGCGAATGCCGAAATCACCGATCCTGTATTTAGCGGGACTCATGCGGTTGCGACGCGCGACGATCGATGGCAGCGGTTTGGCCACCGTCATGCGCGATGCCGGTCAGACGCTCTTCCACCCTCCGAACGTCGACGGCTGGGACGATCTCGCTTGGCTCAACACATCTACATTTCGCGGACGTTGGATGGCTGCGCGCAGCGTTTGTGCACGTGACACGCTGAATCCACATGACCCAGCGGTTCAGGCGGCGTGTGACCCGACTGAGTCAGCCCAGACGGCAGTGGCGTTGGCTTTGGCTTACTGGGGCAGCCCGACAATTGGAGCGGCCACCCGCGGCGAGCTGGTTGCGTTCGCCCAGCGCTGTCAGGACAAGGCGACAGGTGATTGGGCACGCGTCTACTACCGAATCATGCGAGCCAACGCGCTCAGGTTATTGATCGCGACGTCTCCGGAATTTCAGACCTGCTGAGGACACGCGGATCGCGAGTCGTTTTCACGCGTCGCCTCGCGCCGGCACACGACTGCCGGATCGTCGCGCAGGGGTATGCGGGCGGCACGCACTCCGACCTCGACCGTGTCCGCGCGATGGTGCCCGGCGACGGCACGAGGCGCTGCGGTTCTCGCCGTTCCTGCTCCGAGGCGAGGTGCGAGCTTAGGATCGTGGTGCCGTCGCTGCGGGTGACGGCGCGGCCGAACGCGGTGCATTGACCGTGCGCGACAGCGTCGGGTAAGTGCCGCGATAGCCACGTCGCCGAGCGATCGAACCGAGCACGCCGAATAGGACCTTTTGAACGGCCGCAGGCGGCTTGCGAAAGACGATCACGTCTGCGAACTCGGTGGCGATCAGCGACAGTTGCAAAGGATCGGGCATTCCCTTCTTGTTCACGTGACCCTCGCGGGCAAGTCCAAAGATCGTCTCGATCATGTGCATGAAGCGTTCACCGGGCGTGATTTCGACGCGGACGATCGCATCGAGGTCACCCTCGTTCCACCAGTCGTGCCACACACCGGGTTCGATCACGGCCACCGCGCCAGCACTCAGCACCGATTTCTCGCCGTCGCGCACCACAGCCAGTTCGCCGCTCTCGACCGTGAACTTCTCGGTCAGCGCCGGGTGCATGTGTTCACCCGCCACCCGGGCACCGGGCAGCGCCTTCAACTCCGCTACTGCGCGACCTTCATCGTTCCACCAGGGCAGCTCAAGTACGCGTGCGTACTCCTTCGTGACCGGGTTCTCCCAAACTTCCTCAAGGTCAAACGGTCGCGTGTCGGGGGCTGCAGACGGGTCGGGGTGGCTCATGCTGGCCTACGCTATCAATCCGTGAAGCTCGAGGAATGGCGGGCGCACTATACAACTTATCTGTGGTATAGTTGTGAACATGAACAAACCAGCCCCCATCCCACACCCACTTCCGGTGGCGCTCGTCGAGCTGATCGCCCAGCGCTTCCGGGTTATCGCTGAGCCCATGCGCATCCGCCTGCTCGACTCGCTCCGCGACGGTCCCCTGACGATCAACGAGCTCACCGAGGCGCTCGGTGCCAGCCAGCAGAACGTCTCCAAGCATGTCGGTGTGCTCGCGCAGGCGGGCATCGTGGGTCGTGAGCGCGACGGCAACCGCATCCGCTGCTACATCGCCGACGACACGATCTTCGAGCTGTGCGAGCTCGTCTGTGGTGGCCTGCGCCAGCAGGTTGCCGAACTCGACCAACTACTCGCCGGGAGCCCCTCATGAATGCCGTCCGCCCGAGTCCTCGTCGTGGCTGGCCGCTGGAGCGCGCGCTGTTTGCACTCGCCGGCACCATGACTCTGCTCAGCGCCGCTCTGGCCGCCCTGGCCTCGCCCTGGTTTCTGTTGTTGACTGCATTCGTCGGCGTCAACCAGTGGCTCTACGTGGCTTTCGGCGCCTGTCCCGCGTCGCTGGTTCTTACGCGGATCTTTGGTCTGCGAGCCGCCGCCGACATCCCACCCACCTCATAACGCCAGATCAAGCTATGACGCCCACATCCTCATACGGACCGATCGGCCGCCTCGGCCGCTGGACCGCCTCACATTTCAAGTTCGTCGCCATCGCCTGGGCGATCATCGTCATCGGCCTCGGCGTCTTCGCTCCCAAAGTCGAGCACGCCCTCTCGGGCGCGGGTTGGGAGGCCACCGGATCTGAGTCGCTGTCTGTCCGCGAAACCGTCGACCGCGAGTTCGGCGGTCTTTCCTCGTCTGCACTGATGGTCGTCGTGCACTCTGCTGACAAAACCGCGACCGACCCGGCATTCACGGCCGTGGTCGCCGACGCGCAGCGAGCGCTGAAGAGCGACCCGCGTGTGACCGAGGTCGTCCCGCCCCAGCCGGGGCAGTCGATCTCGCGTGACGGTCACACGGCGATCATCCAGGCCGGCGCCGCCGCCAGCTCAAACGAGATGGTGCGCGCCGCCGACGACCTCAAAGAGGAGCTCGCCGCGCTCCCCGCTGACGGGGTGCGAGTCTCGCTGACCGGCGCGTCGGGCATGTGGTCGGATTTCAACGCGGCCAATAAGACCGCGATGATGAAGTCCGAGCTGATCTCCTGGCCGGTCACGCTCGGCATCCTGTTGCTCGCCTTCGGCTCGCTCGTCGCTGCCGGACTGCCGTTGATGCTCACGATCCTCGGACTGGTCGCTTCAGCCGGGTCGCTGTACCTCGGCACGCAGGTGATGGACATCTCCATCTGGGCGATGAACTTCGCGCTGATGTTCGCGCTCGCGCTGGGCGTCGATTACGCACTGTTCATCGTTATGCGTTTCCGTGGTGCCTTCTTCGGGTCAAAGCTGTCGGCAGAGGACGCCGTCGCCGAGACCATGGACACCGCCGGTAAGGCGGTCCTCTTTTCGGGCTTGACCGTGCTCATCTCCCTCTCAGCTGTGATGCTCGTTCCGTCGCCCGCGTTTCGCTCGATGGCACTCGGCATCATGCTCGCTGTTGCCTTCATCCTCGCGTCCACACTCACCCTGCTGCCAGCCGTGCTCGCAAAGCTCGGGGCGCGAGTGGACAAGCTTTCGCTGCCGTGGGCTCACTCCGGCGAGCATCGCTCGCCGGCGTTCGCCGCGTGGGCTGAGCGCCTTTGGCGTCGGCCGCTCGTCTACGGAGCCGTGGCGGTTGCGATCCTCGTCGCGCTCAGTATCCCGGTCTTCGGGCTGCAGACCGGCATGCCATCGATCAAGGTCGTGCCCGAAGGCGACGGCTCTCGCATCGCCTACACCCAGGTGCAAGAGGCCTTCGGCCAGGGCGCGCCCGGTGCGCTGCAGGTGGTCGCGCATCAAGCCGATGCCGCCCAGGTCGCCGCGACCGCGAAGGCCGACGAAGGCGTCGCTCAGGTCATGCCCGCCATGCCGAGCCCTACCGGCAACGTCATGATCCAGGTCGTCCCCAAGCAAGACCCGTCCGACCCGGCCGTCGGTATAACGATCGACCGCCTGCGTGACGACCTTCCGGCGGGCGCACTTGTCGGCGGCTCGGTCGCCGAGAACCATGATCTCGAAGGGGCACTCAACGCTAAGACGCCGCTGGTCATCGGCGTCGTCCTCGCGCTCGGTTTTCTGCTCCTGCTCGTCGCACTACGGGCGCCCGTCCTTGCCGCCGTCGGCGTGGTCACCAATTTGCTCGCCGTTGGCGCCGCGTTCGGCATTGCCCGGTTGATTTTCCAGGAGGGCCACCTAGCCGGCCTGCTCGGCCTTGACTCGCAGGGATTCCTTAACGCATGGGCGCCGGTGTTCTTCTTCGCGATGGTTTTCGCCATCTCGATGGACTACACCGTCTTCCTGTTGTCCTCAGCGAAGGAGCACTGGGATCGCAGCCAAGACCCACGCGAGGCGATGATCGGCGGCGTCGCGCACTCCGGCCGGGTCGTGTTCGCGGCCGCGGCGGTGATGGTCGCGGTGTTCTTCACCTTCGCCCTGTCTGGTCCGCTGCCGCCCAAGGAGATGGGTGTGATCCTCGGCATCGCTGTCTTGCTCGACGCCGCGCTCGTCCGCCTCTTGCTCGTGCCGGTCGCATTGCGTCTGCTAGGCAAGTGGGCCTGGTGGCTGCCGAAGCCGCTGGATCGCGTTCTGCCCGACGTGCGCTTTGGTCACGCGTGATGCCCCGCGGCGGCGTGAGGTGGTTCCTCTAAGCCAACAAGTCCGCAGTATGGATTTTTCAAGTTACTACGAATTTCGAACTGCGACGTCCACCAGAACTATGTTCCCGCCAGCGGACTGCGCGGCGAACCGTGCTTCGGCCCGCGCGCGCGTGACTCTCAGATCCGCGTGCCTACGGCAACCAAGTACTCCTGCTCGAAACGCGCCTGCTCGGGCGTACCGCGGTTCCACTCATCACAAAAAGAGTTCAGCGCTTCGACAAACTCGGCCCCTTGGCCGTTCTTGCGAGCATTCGCCTCGGCGGTGATCGTCGGGCCGTACTTCGACTTGAAGTGCTCACCGTAGTCATGCGGATGCTCGAAGGCCGTTATTGACAGGTCTTCGCGCCGCAACGTAACGAAATCGACGCGTGAGCCGAACAGCTCCTTGACGTGATCCTCGCCACCCCAGAGCGGAGGAGACTGTGCCCCGGGCGGGGGCGGCGGGGCAAACGGACCCATCGTGCGAAACAGCGCGCCGATCATGCCCTCGGGCGTCCAGTTCAACATCCCGATCGTGCCGCCCGGCCGACAGACGCGAACCAACTCGTCCGCGACCTCTTGGTGGTGAGGTGCGAACATCGCGCCGATCGACGACATGACGACGTCAAACGCAGCATCCTCGAAAGGCAGATGCTCGGCGTCGGCCTCCACCCACTCGAGCGAGAAGCCTTCGGCTTCGGCACGTTGGCGACCCGCCTCGAGCAACTCGGGTGTCAGATCGCTGGCGGTGACCTTTGCGCCTGCCTTGGCGGCGGGCAAAGACGCGTTGCCGGTGCCGGCGGCCACGTCGAGCACCGTCATGCCCTCGCCGATTCCGCAGGCCTCAACGAGCGTCGGCCCGAGCGGCAGCAGAAACGTCTCGACCATATCCGGGTAATCACCGGATGCCCACATCGCGCGATGACGCGCCTTCAGCTCAGAATCCTGCGCGGCGTCCGACAAAACGACCTCCCATTTTGCGTGTCACTGACCCGGGGAGACTACCTCAGCCTGGGAGCTGGAGTTCTGCGCTGGGGTTGCTCGGAACGTGTTCGACTTCGTACTCGTCCGCGCAGGTGCGACGTGTCAACAATCGTACGCGCTGCGATCGATCGGAAGCTGGTCGACCACCGGGTTCAAGAGTTCGGTATAGGTGAATTTGACGCGAACCTCATCGCCCTCAGCCGCTACTTCGCCAAACACGATCTCTCCGTTCGGGGTGGGCATCGCGCCATCCGGGAGGTTTAGCTTTGCTTCGCTGGCGGGTCCTTCCACATGCAACAGGAATTCACCGTCACGAGGCGAGAGGTTTTGGCCTGCGGCACCTGCGATCACGCACGTCGAAGTCGTCGACTGCGCCACGCGGGCCGGACCTGGTACTGCATCGATCAACTCAGCAGCTCGGGACAGAGGCGGATTGCGATCTGCGAGCACGCCCCGAACAAAGTTCGCGGAACCGCCGAGCACTACCACCCCGCCTCCTGCATCAGCAACCACGGGAAACGCCACATCCGACATGCTCCTCGGGCTGACGAGCAGGTCACCGCGTTGAACGTACCCGTCTCGACCCAAAGGCGCTGCAATCTCGCTGAAAGGCTGCGTGGTTCGGATGGCCACGAGCGCCGGTTCGCCGACAACAACCGGTCGGCTCGCTACTGCTTGAATCGAACCGCCGTCGATCGATCTCACGCTCGAATGCCGCCCCCTCATCGACGGCGATCGCCTCGGGGTAGACGCCGAGCAGCAGGTACGGATTGTCGAAGTGGAAGGCGAAGAACACGAACGTCCCCGCGCCAAGGAAGTAGACCTTCGCCAGCCAGTTGTGCGAGACGCGGCCCCACGGCAGCAGCGGCATCAACAATCCCCATACGCTGAGCCCGCGAGAATCCCGGCGGTCACCGCAACCGACGTGACGATTACGACGGTGTGCAGGGTCGCAAGCTTTGCCGCGATCGAGCGCGCTTCGGGGGAGTACAGCAGAATCCCGCCGGGCACGGCGGCGTCGTCACTCGTCTCAGCGACTCTCTGATCCCATAGATTCGAGCACGACCCAGCGGCCGTCAGCTATCCCATCGTCAAGTTCGGTTCGCGGCTCAATATCGGTGGCGTGCCCTGGACGAATGGCGCGTGGAGAATTCGAGATCCTCGCTCGACTCTTTTCGTGCCGTCTCAGAAATCGGGCGGTGCCGATTTCCGAGAGGGTGGGGTCGATCGCGACCGCTTGACGTGGTGATAACGCCGGCACGACGCTAGACAGCGATCAGGCCTGCCGCCGAGACGACGTCCTTGCCGTTGTGCTTGCTGCGCTCTAGCGCGCGGTCGGCCGCAACGATAAGACCTTCCCGGTCCAGCGGCGGGTGCCAGATGGCGAACCCGAAACTGGCGCTGATGCCCGCGTTTCGTGCCCGATCGCTGAGCCCGCGCCCGGCGCGGTGGACCGCCGCGCGGCAGCGTTCCGAAACATCGTGCACGGTCTGAGCGGCGCACGCCGAGACGAGAATCGCGAATTCGTCGCCGCCGATGCGAAATACCTTGCCATCGTCGTCGATCGAGTCGCGCAGTTGTTCGGCGGTGGCGCGCAGCAGGGCGTCACCGCCTAGATGGCCGAACTCGGTATTGATGTCCTTGAAGTCATCGAGATCGACCAGAATCAGCCCGGGCCTTTCGACCCCGACATCCAAGGACAAAGCGTTGTCGATCGCGGTCGCCAAGTCGCTTTCGAAGGCCCGCCGGTTGGCGATACCGGTCAGTGGATCGAGCAGCGCCATTTGCTCGGCGGCGGCCTCGGCACTGGCAAGCTTGCGCGCGTTGTACTGAAGGATGTACGAGATCACGATCGGCACGCTCAGGAGATTCATGTAGAGCGTCTCCTGCAAC
>JBASTN010000062.1:0-39252 GCA_049274915.1 Solirubrobacterales bacterium | reverse complement strand
GTGAAGCTGCGGATCACGACCTACAAGACCTTTCGCACGGTGCTCGCGCGCAAGCGCAAAGTTGTGCTGATCGGCTCGCTAAGCGGAACCAGCGACAACCTCGGCCTGACCGCAAAAGACGCGCGGTTCACGATCAAAGCGGCGAAGAAGAAAACCGCAAAGTAGAAGAAAAGGGTGAGCGACCGGATTCGAACCGGCGACCGCCGCGACCACAACGCGGAGCTCTACCAGCTGAGCTACGCCCACCATGTCGGACGCCGCTAACCACGTCCATGGGGATACTTTAGATGCTCGCTCGATTCTGCCCGGTTCAGTGGCAACGGGCCTTGCCCAAGCCGCGTCGACGGCCGAGCCACACGAACACGTGCCGTCAGACAGTGCAGAGCCCCGGGCAGGATTCGAACCCGCGTAATCGGGATTAGAAGTCCCGCGCTTAATCCACTCAGCCACCGGGGCGAGTTGAATTCAGAGTATTGGCCGCGCCGACGAATCGACCGCCAGACGGCTAAAAGAACGACTTTCCGCCGAACATCTCGGTCAGGCGGGCGGCCGCTTCGAAGTCGCCCTTGATGTCGATACGTCCTTCGATGAGTGCGCGACCGGGATCGGCGTTGCCGGTGCCGATGCGCAGAAAGTCGGTCAACTTGGTGTGCACGTGCAGGCGGGCGTCTGGCGAGGCGCCACGCCTCGAGACCGCACCGCGCGAATCGCAGGTCAACGTCCAAACCTCAGGGCCGTGCGCCGTCTTCAGTGTGAACTCAATATCGCCGCTGAACTTGCCGGCGCGGTCGGGACGGTACATCTGTTCGAGCGACTTGAAAAGCAGGCGAACACCGACCGGCGTGCCGACGGTCCACTCAAGCTGCTTGTCACTCATCCGACCGACCATCTTGCGCTGAAATGCGTCGGCGCGCATCAGCACTGCTCGACGCAACCGGCGGCGGAGTGTTCGTTCGCGCTTACCCGGCCGGCTTGCGACCAGCGGTTCAGCAGTTTTCGTCCGCGCCGGTTTCGACAGCCCGCTGGCAACACCCGCCCCTACCCCGGCCTCGTCAACGTCCGGCTCGCCCTTCGGGCCGAACTCATACTCGCGCTCAAGTGTGCGCGGCGGCTCGCGGCGCGCCAGCGCAGCATCGATGGCCGGCTGTAACCTCAGCGCCTTCTGCTCTGCGGCCGCAATCACCTCATCGTCGCGGAAGTGCGGCATCACCTCGCGGGCAAAAAGCTCGTAGCTCTCGACGATGTGCTCGTGTTTGATCGCGCCGCACTGCGAGACGAAGATGATCTGATCGACGCCCGCTTCGCGGTAACGCTCAATCAGTCCGACGATCTGGCCCGGAGTTCCGATTGCGCCGCGCAGCGAACCCATGCCGTCTTGCATCAGCTTCACGCCCAATGGTTCGTGTCCGTCCAACGAAGCTTCCTGGTGTTTTCCGAACCCAAACTCGCCACGACGCTGCTCGAACTCGTCGGCGATGTTCGTCTTGCCAGGCCGGTGATCGCCGAACACGTAGTAATGCGCGAGCGAGTAGCCAAAAAAGTTGGCGCCGTCGATCGCGCGTTCGATCGCGACGTTCTCGTCCTCGTGGCAGAGCATCGGTAGCACCACGGCGACACTCGGATTGACATCGAAGCCGATCGGCACGCATCGCTCAGACTCGATGATCTCGTAGTACTCATCGACCCACTCCTTCGCCTGCTCCGGCTCGATGAAGCTGAAACTCAAGGCTCCGACGCCGTGCTCGGCAGCCATCTTGATCGTGTCGCGCCGACTGCACGCGACCCACATCGGTGGGTGCGGCTGTTGCAGAGGCTTCGGCAAGATCTCGCGCGGGGGCATCGAGAATCCCTTGCCGTTGTGACCCGCGTAAGGACTCTCGACGAACATCCGCGCGATCTGCCCGAGCGACTCTCTCCAGATGTTGCGCTTCTCATCGCGATCGATGCCGAAGGCACCGAGTTCGGCCTGTGAGCTCGACTCACCGGTACCAAAGTCCACACGCCCATCGCTGACCAGATCGAGCGTCGCGATGCGCTCGGCCACGCGCGCGGGGTGATTGACCCCGGGCATCAGGTTGACGATTCCGTGTCCTAGACGGATGTTCTTCGTCCGCTGGCTAACGGCGGCGAGAAAAACCTCCGGCGCAGAGCTGTGCGAGTACTCCTCGAGGAAGTGGTGTTCAACCTCCCAGACGTAGTCAAAGCCGAGCTTGTCCGCCAGCTCGATCTGATCGAGCGCGTTCTTCAAGAGCATGTGCTCGGCGCCGGGAGCCCACGGCCTCGACATCTGGTGCTCATAGAAGATGCCGAACTTCATGATCGATCGCGGCGCACCGCCGCGCGCTCAGCGGACCGCCAGCGGGCGAATGTCGGTGCGCATCTCGCGCAGGCGCGAGCT
This sequence comes from Solirubrobacterales bacterium, assembly GCA_049274915.1. GTDB lineage: Bacteria > Actinomycetota > Thermoleophilia > Solirubrobacterales > JACPNS01 > JACPNS01. Next base: position 36,854 of record JBASTN010000062.1, on the reverse strand, counting down.
GAGTTCTTCGTGAATGCCGCCGTCTTCGGCACGCAGAATCGAGCCGGCCATGCCCTGGGCGATCATCCTGCGCCCCTCGATGATCACGGCCTCGAGTGCCTCCGGCGTCAAGCCGAGCGAGTCGCGCCGCAGCGTCAGCGAAATCACGCCGTTCCAGGCCGCCCACCAGAAGTAGGACGCGTTCTCGGGATCAATGTCGTCGCGCAACATGCCTTGCTCGATGCAGTTGGAGATCACCTGCGCGAGTCGCTTGCGCTGGTGTGTACCGCGATCGACGACCTGTAGTCCGATCGCCGTCTGTGCCGCCTCTTCGGGCGCGTCCTCATGCGGAATCATCAGCATGCGGAAGTAGGCGGGGTGATCCTTGAAGAACTGCAGATAAGCCTCGCCAAGCGAGATCGTCTTCTCGAGATCCGGAATCGTGTCGTCATCGAAAATCGCGTCGAAATAGGTCGCCTCGATCGTCAGGGCACGCTCCATCAATGCGGCGTAGAGACCTTCTTTGTTCTCGAAATGAACGTAGATCGACCCGATCGAGACGTTCGCTAGCCGGGCTACTTCGCTAACACGGGTGCCGTAGTAGCCCTTGTCGATGAACAACTTCTCGGCCGCGTCGATGATCGCATCGCGTGTAACTCGCCGACGGTGTGATACTGGTTTTCGCCTGATCAGTGCGGTCGCAAATTCAGGCTCGATAGAGATGGACCTGTTCATGGGCTTCCTGATGAACGTACGAGGGACCGGGGTCACCGGCAGAATCGAACGATATTCAGGTTACCACCGTTTGATGTCACGCAAATATCGATCGAGTCACGCGCCTCAATCCAACTAGGATCGATCGCAGCGCATGGGTGAAGTGAAGATCTACACACGCAAGGGCGATGACGGCACGACTGGCCTTTGGTACGGGGGGCGTGTCGCCAAGAACGATCCGCGAACCTCCGCCTACGGCGACGTCGACGAGGCGATCAGCGCGATCGCTGTCGCGCGTGCAGACGCCCGTGATGCTTACCCCGGTCTCCACGACGACCTGCTCGAGATTCAGCGCTGCCTGTTCATCGGCTGCTCGCAACTGGCGACCGATCCCGCCCACCACGACCGGCTTCAGCCCGAGATCACGCTGCTAACCGAGCCGATGGTGACGGCCGTCGAGGAGCGCATCGACTGGTACAAGGAGCGCGTTGACCTACCGCCGAAGTTCATCATCCCCGGCGGCACGCGACTCTCGGCGACGCTTGATGTCGCCCGCACCGTCGTACGCCGTGCGGAGCGCGCCGTCGTCGGTCTCCAGCTCAACGGTGGGCTGGCAGACGAAACGGTGCTCCATTTTCTCAACCGCACATCGGATTTGTTGTTTGTGATGGCGCGGTTCACCGACGATTCCGATCCGGTGGTGTTTGAGGGTCGCGCCCAGAAGGCGGACGCGGCGAAACGAGACGACGAGAAGTAAGGCACTGCAAGCGAATACCGAATTGCACCGTCGCCAAACCGCCCGCACTCGGTTATAAAAGACTCAAGCCAACAAGGAGAGAACATCGATGGCAACGCAGGTAAAAACCAACGTTAAAAAGGCGCTCGCGAAACGCTCCGGTAACTACGAGCATTTGGTCGTCGTCGGCGACCACCGGGTAATCACCGACGAGCCGGTCGAGCTGGGCGGCACCAACGCCGGTCCCTCGCCGCAGGAGTTACTCGCCGCGAGCCTGGCCGCCTGCACCGCAACGACGATCGAGATGTACGCCGCTCACAAGGGCTGGGAGGTCGGCGACGTCAAGGTGCGCGTCGATTACGAGCCCGCCAAGCGCGGCGCACCGACGACCTTCAACGTCGCCCTGTGCGTTCCCCCCGGACTAACCGACGAGCAACTGCAGCGGGTCGAAGAGATCGCGGCCAAGTGCCCGGTGCACCGCACGCTCGAGGGCGAAGTGATCTTCAACGAGTCGATCACGATTCAGTGAATCCCGGCGATGGCGGTCGATTGATCGACTGCATCTCCGGCAAGCTGCTGACAACCACTGAATCTCTCGAAATGCACGCCGAAGGGCGTGACGCAGCAGTGTTGATCCCCCTGCGCGTACAAGATGACGGATCGATCACCGTCGTCTTCACCAAACGTCGCGACGACCTTCCCACCCACGCGGGCCAAATCTCATTTCCCGGCGGACGTGCCGACCCCGGCGACCCCGACCGTGTCGCTACAGCGCTGCGCGAGTCGTTCGAAGAACTGGAGATTCCGGTCGACGCGGTCGACGTGATCGGGGCGCTCGAGCCGATGTCCACGTACATCAGTGACTTCGCGGTCTATCCGGTCGTCGGACTGGTCGACGCGGCGCTGCCGCTGGTGCCACACCCCGGCGAAGTCGACGCAGTCTTCGAAGTCGATCTGCGGTCGCTCCACGCCGGGCGAGAAAAGCGCCAGATGCACCGTGCCGGCATGACCTTCACGACCGAAGCCTTCGACACGCACGGTGGCCTCGTCTGGGGCGTAACCGGCTACATCCTCGGCCGACTATTCGACCGAATCGGCAGCTGCCTAGAGCGATAAAAAAATGCGCAGTAAAAAGACCCGGCCGCGTTGCGCGGACCGGGTCTTGTGCACGGGGCCCGTCTCGGCCTCGCGAAATCGCGCTAACAGTCGCGGGTGACCGCCGCAGCGACTACGCCGCCGGCGCGCCCTTCTCGATCGGGACGTTGATCAGGTTGCCCCACTCGGTCCAAGAACCGTCGTAGTTGCGGACGTTGTCCTGCCCGAGCAACTCGTGCAGTACGAACCAGGTGTGCGCTGAACGCTCGCCGATTCGGCAGTAGGCGATCGTCTCGCCGCCGTTCTCGTTGAAGACGCCCTTGCCGCCGTAGATCTCCTTGAGTTCGTCACGCGATTTGAACGTGCCGTTCTCGTTGACCGCAGTCGCCCACGGAATCGATGCGGCACCGGGGATGTGTCCGCCGACGCTGGCCGCTTCGTGCTCGTAGCCAGGAGCCGAGAGGATCTCGCCGCTGTACTCCTGCGGGCTGCGCACGTCGACCAGCTTGGTCTCGCTGCGAAGCGCGGCGTGGACGTCGTCGCGGTAGGCACGGATCGACCCGTCACCCTGCTTGGCGGTGAAAGTCGTCGCTTCATATGACGGGACGTCGGTCGTCGTCGCACGACCCTCTTCGATCCACAGTTCGCGCGGTCCGTTGATCAGCTTCACCTTGTCGTGGCCGTAGTACTTGAGGTACCAGTAGGTGTAGGCGGCGAACCAGTTGTTGCGGTCGCCGTAAAGCACCACCGTGTGGTCGTTGCTGATCCCGGCGTTACCGAGCAGCTTGCCGAAGTCCTCCGGCGACAGGAAGTCGCGGCGGGTTGCGTCTTGGAGGTCGGCCTGCCAGTCGAATCCGATCGCACCGGGGATGTGGCTCTCCGAATAAAGGGCTGCATTTTCGTCGACTTCAACAATTCGGATGCTGTCGTCATCGAGGTGGTCTTCGACCCATTGGGTCGTGACCAGGACATCTTTTGCGTAGTCGCTCATCGTGATTCTCCTGGCTGGTTGAGACTGGACTGATGAAAGCTTCGGCTGAGTGTTTAATTCAGAATCAAATTAGTTTAGAACAAAAGGGGTTAAATCCGATCGGATTTCATGTTACCGCGCCGGGAGCTTTCGTGCCGGTCGATCTAGCGGTAGTTCTCAGGCACGAACTCTGTGATCGGTCCGACCCACTCGCATTCGGTGCACTCGATCAGCGGCTCATCGTTCTTGGGCGGCGCTTCAACCGGCGCAGCGCCATCGTCGGCAGCGCCATCGTCGGCAGGTTCGGCGTCGGCAGGTTCGGCGTCGGCAGGTTCGGCGTCGGCAGGTGGACGAAAGGGCTGGACGTAGGGCGACATGCAGTTGGGGCAGAACATCGACGCAGACTAACTGGATTGCCGTCAGCAGGCGACGCCGAGCGTCGAACCGACGGCGGTCGCCACGGCCGATGCCCACTGCTCTCCACCCGCCGGATCGGCTTCAACCTCAGCGATCGGGATGTGCCAGGTCGCGCGGGCGTGTTCGACGTGAGCGTTTGACTGGCCGTCGGGACGCTCGAAGACGAACCCGCGGACACCCGTGTCGACCACTTTGAGCAACACGGTCTCGAGCTGCTCGCCGTTGATCTCCGGATCGAGATCCTTCCCCGCGCCCATCAACCAACAAACCACCGTCACTCCCTCGAGCGCGCCGACGACGTCGCCCGGCAACAGCCGATCACCGGCGACTTCGCGCAACGCGAAGTCATGTTCGGCGAGACGCTCGGCGACTGCCCGCGCGCGTCCGGCACGCTCGACTATCAAGACTCTCGCCATCGTCGGGTAACGCTACCGCCAAGCGCGCCCCGCCTTCGACACGATCGCCTAATCTGCGGCGCGTGCCTGTCGACTACGGCGATGTCTACATCATTGATGCCCTGCGCACGCCCTTCGGCAAGTTCGGCGGCGCGCTGGCCAACGTCCGCGCCGACGATCTCGCCGCTCATGTAATCCGCGCGGCAGTCGACCGCTCCGCCCTACCTGGCGACAAGATCGAAGATGTCTATTTCGGCTCCTCCAACCAAGCCGGAGAGGACAACCGCGACGTGGCTCGGATGGCCGCGTTGCTGGCGGGACTGCCGGTCAGCGTTCCAGGAGCAACGGTCAACAGGCTGTGCGCCAGTGGGTTAGAAGCCGTCGCTGGAGCGGCACGCGCCGTCGCTGTCGGCGAGGGCGATCTGTATCTGGCCGGCGGCGTCGAGTCGATGACGCGCGCGCCGTTCGTGATGGCCAAGCACGACAAGCCGTGGTCCCGAGGCCCCGTCGAAGTGCACGACACGACCATCGGCTGGCGTTTCATCAACCCCAACTTCCCGCACTCGACCGAGTCGATGGGTGTAACCGGTGAGAATGTCGCCGAGCGCTACAACGTAAGTCGCGAAGACCAGGACGCGTTCGCGGCGCTGTCGCACCAGCGCGCCGCGAAAGCCTGGGACGACGGCCTGTTTGACGACGAAGTGATCGCGGTCGAAGTTCCCCAGCGCAAAGGTGACCCGATCGCGGTGGCGCGCGACGAAGGGATCCGGGCCGACAGCACGCCAGAGAGCCTCGGCAAGCTTCGTGCCGCATTTCGCGACGGCGGCACCGTGACCGCCGGCAACGCGTCACAAGTCAGCGATGGTGCTTCGTGCCTGGTGATCGGTACTGCCGCGCGCGCCGGTTCACTCGGACGCGAGCCGCTCGCACGCATTGTCGCCAGCGCGGCAGCAGGGGTAGATCCCGCAGTCATGGGAATCGGCCCCGTCGACGCCGTTAAGAAACTGCTCGCACGCACCGGCCTGGCGGCCGCCGAGATCGATCTGTGGGAGCTCAACGAGGCGTTTGCATCCCAAGCGATCGCGTGTGCTCGCGAGATCGGCATCGATCACGACCAGCTCAACGTCAACGGCGGCGGGATCGCGCTCGGGCATCCCCTAGGCGCAACAGGCGGCCGGATCGTCGGAACGTTGGCCTACGAGATGCGGCGGAGGGGCGTAAAGCACGGAGTCGCGACGCTCTGCGTCGGCGTCGGGCAAGGCTTGGCCGTACTGCTGGAGAATCCAGCCGTGCTCTAACCGGCTTAGCCTTCAAACTTTCACCAGTCTTTCACGACATCTTCACTTCGCATTCGCGTTGGCCGTAGATGCTTTGCGCGTGGAATCAGGACTGCATAACTCGCCCACGTCGGGAACCGCCGGAATCGGTTCGCTGGATGGTGGTGAAGCATCCATTCGGGTGGCAGACCTTGAGATCCGCCCTGTCTCGCGCCAGTTGCTCAGCGGCTCCGGCCGAATTCAATTGACCGGCCGAGAACTCGACGTACTGATGATTCTCGCCGAACAACCAGACCGAGTCGTCACGCGCGATTCGATCTATAGGCAGGTTTGGGGCGGACAGATGCCCTACCGCGACCGCGCCGTCGACGTCTACGTCCGGCGTGTTCGCGAAAAGCTTCGATCGCTGACACCGGAAGTCGTCTACATCCACACACACTTCGGCATCGGCTACCGATTCTGGCCGCAGAGCGCTGCCGAGATCGCCGCTGTCGTATAGCTCGCCGAGCCTTTGGCCGCGCATCTCGAGCCGAAATTCACCACGTTGTCACCGGATTGTCTCCAGGCCAACACGAGGTTTTCACGTGCTCGTAACGTCCCCGACGTAGCTTCGCGAACGAAACCGCAATCGGATTTCTAAAACGGTACGCGCTACTCCGCGCAGCAAGGAGATCAAGATAATGAACCATCGCAGGAGAAAGCTTTTCTTTGCGGCCTGGACCGTCGCGATGACGTCACTCGTACTCCCGGTCGCCGCTTCGGCAGCCACGATCACGATGAGTGGCTCGACCTCTGTTTACCCGCTCTCGGTGAAGCTCGCCAAGGCGTACAACAAGAAGACAAAGGGCAAGACCAAGTTCAAGATCGCCCAGGGCGGAAGTGACATCGGCATCGAAGATGCTGCGCGCGGGCGCGTAGTGCTCGGCAACGCATCTCGCGACCCCCAGGCAGGCGACCCTGGCGGAGTCGTCTTCAACAAAATCGCTCGTGACGCACTCTGCGTGGCCACCAACAAGGCGAACACGTTGGCGAACCTCTCCCAGGCACAGATCGAAGCGATCTTCGCCGGCCAGATCAAGCGCTGGAACGACATTCCCGGCGCTTCGGTGACCGGTCCGATCAACCTTTACGTGCGTACACCAGCGTCCGGTACCCAAGACGCCTTCCGTGAGATTTTCATGGGCAACACGTCGGTGACCGGCTCGGCTAGTCAGAAGGCCAGCAACGGCGTCGTGCAGCAGTCGATCAAAAGCGACCCGAACGGCATCGGTTACGTGTCGATCGCCTTCACCAAGGGCATCGCTGCGGCCCCCTACAACGGCGTGTCCTGCACGCTGCGTAACGCCAAGTCCGGCCGCTACGGCGGCTCGCGCAACTTCTGGATGGTCTCGCGCGGCAAGGCCAAGGGCGACTCGAAGAAGTTCCTCAAGTGGATCCGTAAGGACAAGGCTGCGCGCAAGATCGTTAACTCGGAATGGGTCGCGCTATAGCGCGGCTCGGCTGACCGGAACCCGAAGCAATGGACAAACCGGTTATCGCGGCACGGGGCATTGCGGCCGGAGTTGGGAGCGGCGGTACAGGCACACCGCAGGTTCCCGCTCCGGCCGGGCGCCCCGCCGGTGGATTGCTCACGCGACTCACTGGCAAGCCCGATGTACTGGCCGATGACCGTTTGGTCTCGTGGGTGTTACGGATCGTCGCTTGTTCGTTGTTCGCGCTGATCGCAGCGATGATCTTCTACGTCTTCAAGGAAGCCTGGCCCTCGTTTAGTGCCAACGGGCTCGGCTGGTTCAAATCGCCCCCAGCCGAGCTCACGGCCGATCAACAGATGGCCGCGATCTTCGAAGCTCCGGCAGGCAAGCCCGAAGAGACGATCAACGCCTGGCCGATGATCTACGCGACATTTCTGACTGGCGGCGCAGCGGCTTTTCTCGGCCTCGGATTCGCGCTGTTGTCGGCCATCTTCATCGTTGAGTTCGCCCCGCCGCGTCTCGCGCGGGTGCTTGAACCGACCGTTCGATTGCTAGCGGCGGTGCCGTCGGTTGTCTACGGGCTGTTCGGCCTGCTCGTGCTCGTCCCGTTCGTCAACAACACCCTGATCAGCGACGGCGACCGCGAGGCGGTGGCATACGTGGTGCAGCTCAACGGCTCAAGTCTGATCGTCGCCGTGGTGATTCTCACGGTGATGATCACGCCGATCATGATCGCGATCATCACTGATGCACTGCGGTCAGTGCCGGCGTCGTGGCAAGAGGGTTCGACGGCGCTCGGCGTCAACCGCTGGCGCACCGCTATCAAGATCACGGTGCGCGCGGCGCGTCCCGCGATTCTCGCCGCGCTGGTGCTTGCATTTGGGCGCGCGATCGGCGAGGCGATCGCGCTTTCGATGGTTTCCGGGTCGGTTGCGTTCTCGCCGAACGTGCTCGACGGCCCACTGTTCTTCCTCGAGCCTCTCCGCCCACTCGCCGCGACGATCGTGGACAACGCCGAGGGTCTATCGGTCGAGGCTTACGGCCAGATGATCTACGCCATGGCGGCAATCTTGCTGCTCTCGACGATGGTGCTGTCGCTTGGCAGCTACTACGCAAAGCAGTCGATGCGGAAGTACTCGACCCGTGGCTAGATCGGCACAGGCGGTGCGCGTCGCCAAACGATGGCTACCGGAGGAAATCTTCGACTCGTCGTGGCCGCGGCGCGACCGACTCGGGCTGGCCGCGTGCTGGTTCGCCGGAATATCACTCGTCGCGATTTCATCGGCCTTGGTGCTCTGGCTGTTCATCAACGGGGTTGGCGAGTTGAGCGTCAAGCTGTTGACCACTGACCCGCTGCCAAACTTCGATCAGATCAATTCTGGTGGCATCCTCACGCCGATTGTCGGCACGATCCTGCTGTCGTTGATCGGCGTTGCCATCGCGATGCCTCTGGGCGTTCTGATCGCGGTCTGGTTGACCGAGTACGGCAAGCCCTCCGGCCTCGCACGAGCGGTCGAATCGGCGATCGAGGTTGTCGCCGGCACCCCGAGCATCGTCTTGGCGATCTTCGGACTCGCTGTTTTCTCTCAGACAATCTTCGGCTTCCTCTCATTCACCGATGAGGGTGGCGCAGTGTTCGGCAGGTCGTTCCTGACCTCCGGCGCGATCATGTCGCTGCTGGCGCTGCCGCTCGTCGTCGGCGCGGTGCGCGAGTCTCTGCAGTCGATTCCCAGTCAGGTGCGTGAGGCCTCCTACGCACTCGGCAAAACACGCTCCGCCACGATCCGCCGAGTGCTGCTGCCGATCTGCCGCCCCGGCATCGTCACCGGTGGCGCGCTGGGCATGGGTCGCATAATCGGAGACACCGCGATCGTTCTCGTGCTGCTCGGCGGGTCCTTGACGATGAGCGTCGAGCAGTACTGGCAACCCAGCAACTGGTTCGAGTCGCTTCAGGGCACCGGATCGACACTCACCACCTACGTCTATGGCGCCTCGCCGGCGGGCGAAGGCAACAGCCCGCAGAAGGCATTCGCCGCCGCATTCATGTTGCTGCTGATCGTTCTGGTGCTCAACGTGATCGTCGAGCGCGTCACCCGCACCCGACAGGAGAAGACCGCGTGAGCGAACACCTTTCACCCCCGCCGCTGCAGAAGATCGAGATCGCCGAACAGCCGCGTGTGGTTGACAATCATGATCTGATCGCGGCGCCCTCGGGCAACTCAAACGGCTCATCCGCGACCCAACCGTTTGGGCAGTTCGCCTCTGGGTTGCTGCGTCACAGCGACGGCGCCGAACTTCCGGCCGCCCGCGAACGAATGCGGACCGAGTCGTTCGGTGTCAGTTACGCCGATAAGCCCGCCGTAGTCGACGTCAGCCTGCCGATCCGCGAAGGCGAAGTACTCGCGCTGATCGGACCTTCCGGCTGCGGCAAGACCACGCTGCTGCGCTCACTTAACCGCCTGACAGAGCTGACCTCCACTGCTAGCCACAGCGGTCGCGTCCTGCTCGATGACGAGGACATTTTCTCGCTCAACGCCAACGAGCTTCGACGCAAGGTCAGCATGGTCTTCCAGCAGCCGAACCCGTTCCCAATGAGCGTGTTCGACAACGTCGCCTACGCGCTGCGCGAACAAGGCGCGCGTCGCCCGTCGCGCGATGACCTACACCCTCAGGTCGTGCACGCCTTGGAGCGGGCCGGTTTGATCGACGAAGTCAAGGATGACCTCAACCACCCGGCCCTGCGACTTTCGGGTGGACAACAGCAGCGGTTGTGCATCGCGCGAGCATTGGCTGCAAGCCCAGAGGTGATTCTGCTCGACGAGCCCTGCTCGGCACTCGACCCAAAATCGACCGCCGTGATCGAAGAGCTGATCGTGTCGCTCAAGAATGAGCTCGCTGTCGTCATCGTCACACACAACATGCAGCAGGCCTATCGAGTCGCCGACCACACGGCATTTATGTACCTCGGCGAACTGGTGGAGTACGGCGAAACCGAGCAGATCTTCGGTGCACCAACCCGCAAACGCACACGTGACTATCTCTCCGGGGCGTTCGGATGACGCTGGATCCGAAGATGCTTAGACGCGGTACGCGCGCAATCTGTCTGCTGACGGCGGCCGTGGTCACCGTCGTCGTCGTGACCGGTTGCGAGACGACGCGCGACAAGAGCGCGCGGCTCGCCAAAGAGAACAAGTTCAAGATCGCCGACGAGAAAAGCGTCAACGTCGTCCGCGACAACCGCGACGTAAAGGTCACGGAAACGAAGGTGTTGACCGACGACTTCGGACAGGCCGCCGTCGTCGTGCTCGACGTTAAAGCCGACCGGCCGTCACTGAAGATCCCAATCGAGCTGACGGTCGAAGATGACAAAGGCGAACCGCTCTTTAAGAACGACACTCCCGGCCTCGATGCCGCGCTCACCGGGCCGTCGGCGCTGCCAGCAAAGGGCGAGGTCTTTTGGGTCTACGACCAGCTGACACTTGCGTCAGCGCCGGGCGACGTCGTAGCTGAAGTCGGCGCCGGCACAGCACTCACCAAGGGTCAGCTGCCGAAGTTCGAGATCAGCCGCACCGAGATTGAGAGCGACGCCGACGGCGCGTTGATGGTCGGCACGGTCGCCGGCGACCACAAGCAGCTCCAGCCCAATCTCGTTATCTACGGGCTGGCTCGCAAGGGCGGCAAGATCGTCGCCGCCGGAACCGCTCAGCTCGAGAAGCTCAAACCCGGGCGTCGTGCTCGTTTTCAGATGTTCTTCGTCGGCGACCCAAGCGGTGCCGACGTCAGCTATTTCGTCCCCCCGACCGCCGTTTAGCCACGCGCGAACAGCCTAAGGAGCCAACCGTGGAAACGAAGACCCAGCCTCAGGAATCGACGGCACCGGTCGCCGCCGCGCGTATCGAACACTGCCGTGGCTGTGCCGCGACAGTGACCTCCGGCCAGCGCTACTGCCTGGAATGTGGCGAGCCGACACCGGCCGCGATTGAGCGCCTCGAGCTGCTTGATCGAGTCGGGCGGCCCGTAGATGCGGAACGCACTGCGACCACGCCACCACCCGCCGACGGCACCGCTCTTCAGGGCACCGCTCAACGGGCACCCCACATTCAGCGATTGATCGACGAACAGAATCAGCACCCAAGCCCGGAGTCGCGCTACGCGGTCTTCGGTGCTGCCGGTGCCACGGCGATCCTCGTCACCGCGCTAGCCGCAGGAGCGATCGGCGCCGGCCTTGCGAACAATGGTTCGGTTCAGCAGCCGACCGTGGTGCAGGCCGCGGCCGCGCAACCGACCGCGACTCCGGCCGCGCAGACGACGTTTGCGTCCGACTGGCCGGCCGGTACCGACGGATGGACGGTCGTACTGGCGGAGATAGACAAATCGTCAAGCGACGCGATCGGCCAGGCGGGGGCCGCCAAGACCGCTGCCGCGGGCAAAGGCCTCGATGCCGGCGCGCTCGACTCCGACGATTTCTCTTCGCTGAATCCCGGCAAGTACGTGGTCTACGCCGGACAGCTCGACAACAAGAAGGCGGCCACCAAAGCACTCAAAGACGCGAAGGCGAAGGGCTACCCCGCCGCTCGAGTCGCGGAGGTATCGGCTGGCGCGGCTGCGGACACCGGCGCCAAGAGCAAAGCGACGCTCGATGACGATGCTCTGAAGAACCTCGACAACCTGACTCCCGAAGAACGACTCAAGCTTCCCGACGAGACAACTACCCAAGGCAAGCCACCGCCGACCGACGACGAAGAGGCCGGGGGCGGCAGCGACGAGGTCACGATCGGATCACTCGGAACGTTCTTCGGCGTGAAGGACGGCGAGGAGGCAGGCGATGTCGTCGGGTTTGACGTCAACTCGTTGACAACGCTCAACTGCATCTGGCCGTCGCAGACCGGACTTTGGACCGTCGGACGCGCGCTTCGGCTCGCCCCCGGGACTCCGGTCGGCTGGCGTTTCGACTCGCCGGTCAACGATTTCTTCAGTGGCGGACCGAAGGCCCCCGGCGTGACGTTCTGTCAGATCAGCGAACACTCGCAGAGTGCCGCACTCGCCTTTCGCGGTCGTTACACGACCGCCGCCGCCGCACGCAAAGCCGCAAAGCGCGATCCGGAACTCAAGGCAATCGGCGGCCACGTTCTGAAGATCAGCCCGATGGCACCGTATGACCCCGGCGCGACAGGCGCGACTGGCATCACCCCGTAACGCACTTTCCGACCAAGGAGATCAAGTGGCAATCGTCAAGAAAAAGACTCAGTCGAGCGGCGTGCGGCCCGCTTATCCGACCGGAGTGCCGACGGCGCAGTCGCCAGTCGCGAAGTCCTCTGCTGGGCCGTCGACGGTCGCAATCGCGAGTCCAGAACAAGCCGAGCTTGAGCGCCGCGTTGGCGATCTCAAGAGCCAATACGCCCAACTGCAGTGGGACCTCGGCGGACTGGCTTACGAGATGGCCGCACGCAACTTCTTCAAACTAGAGGTGCTGCGCAAGCAGGCCGCTGAACTGCAGCGGGTCGATGCCGAACTCGGCGAAGCTACGAGACTCTCAAACATCGGACAGGCGTCGGCCGGCGGCGACTGCCCGCAGTGCGGCTCGCTTTTCGGACGCGGTGCATTTTTCTGCTGGAACTGCGGCTTCAGCTTCCAAGCTAAGTAGTTCCAAGCTAAGTAGATCGCGACGAAGCTAAGCCCGGTCTCGTTTTCACGAAACCGGGCTCGCTTACTGCGCTGGTCATTTCGCTGGTCATTTACCGCTGGTCTGTGCTCACGCCAGTGCCGAGTGTCCGCCGTCGCGATTTTCCAGCTTGAGATAAGCCAGAAGTACGATGACTGAACCGATCACTGCCCCGACAAGTCCGCCGAGGTCGAAGGCGTCGTCGTCACCGATTCCGAGCAGTTTGGAAAAGACCAGCCATCCAACTGCCGCACCGATGAGTCCGAGGATGATCGTCGCGAGGAATCCGATTGCCTGCTTGCCGGGAACGATCAAGCGGGCGAGGAACCCAGCGACGATTCCGAGTATGAGTGCTCCGATCATGAAGCGCTTATGTCCAGCTGCGGCGCAGATCAAACCCACGACTAGGATCCCGCCAATGATTGACTTCTCACTTACAGACGAGCAGGAACTGATCCGCGAAACGGCCCGCGAGTTCGCCCAGAAAGAAATCCTGCCGGTCGCTACCAACAACGACCACGAGGGCAAGTTCGACACGAACATTGCCAAGCGCCTCGCCGAGATGGGCTACCTCGGCGCGATCCTCCCCGAGCAGTACGGCGGACGAGAGATCGACTACCGGACTTACGGCATCATCGTCGAGGAGATCGGCAAGGTCGACGCGGCCGCGCGCACCGTGATCTCCGTCTCCACCTCGCTCTGCGGCGTCCCGATCTACAAGTTCGGCACCGAGGAGCAGAAGCAGAAGTACCTGCCCGGCATCTGCGACGGAAGCGCACTCGCCTGTTTTGGATTAACCGAGCCCGACACTGGCTCAGACGCAGCCAACCAAAAGACCCGAGCGACCAAGACCGATAACGGCTGGTCGATCAGCGGGCAGAAGATGTTCATCTCGCTCGGCAACTACGCGAAATACGCGCTGATCTTTGCCCAGACCGATCCCGAGCTGGGCTACAAGGGCCTCGCCTGCTTCGTGGTGCCGACCGACGCGCCCGGATTCACTGCCGCAAGGATCCACCACAAGCTCGGAATGCACGCTTCAGACACGGCGGAACTGTCGCTCGACGGCGTCGAGGTTTCCGACGACGCGATGCTCGGCGAGATCGGCCAGGGGTTCAAGGTCGCGATGACCGCGCTTGAGAGCGGCCGCTTCAGCGTCGCGGCCGGCGCGGTAGGCATCTGCGCTGGCAGCCTCGAATGCTCGATCGAGTACGCCAAGACGCGCGAACAGTTCGGCCGGCCGATCGGCAGCTTCCAGCTGGTTCAGGACATGCTCGCCCAGATGGTGCTCAAAACCGACACCGCGCGACTACTGCTCTGGCGCGCGGGCTATCTCAAGGACACGGGTCAACCCAACGGCCTCGAGACCTCACTCGCGAAGCTTCACGCTTCGGAATCGGCCGTCGAATGCGCGAACCTGGCAATCCAGGTACACGGCGGTTCGGGCTACGTCGACGACTACCCGCCGGCCCGATACCTGCGCGACGCGCGCGTCACCACGCTCTACGAGGGAACTTCACAGATCCAGAAGCTGATCATCGGGCGTCATGTGACCGGCCTCAATGCGATGGTCTAGACGATGGCCGACGAGCCGCTAGTAATCAGCCGCAGCTACGAAGGGGTCGTGACCCTCGAGCTCAATCGCCCAGAGGCGCGCAACGCCCTGTCGGAAGAACTTCGCGGCGAGCTCGCGACGCTGATCACCGAGGCCGGCGCCAATCCCGAGGTTCGCTGCATCATCATCGCCGGCAACGACGAGTACTTCGCCTCTGGCGCAGATATCCACGCTCTGCGCGATCGCGACCTGGTAGGCACGCTTGACAGCTCTAAGGGGCAGAGCCTGTGGCAGGTCGCCGGGTCTTGCAGCAAGCCGTTGATCGCGGCAGTGTCGGGCTACGCACTCGGCGGCGGCTTTGAGCTAGTGCTCGCCTGTGACATGGTGATCGCGTCGGAGTCGGCTCAGTTCGGCACACCGGAGGTGACGCTCGGCATCATTCCCGGCGGCGGAGCGACCCAGCGACTCGCTCGCGTCGTCGGTAAGCAAAAGGCCATGGAACTGGTGTTGACCGGTCGCCGGATCAGCGCCTTCGAGGCACGCGACCTTGGTCTAGTCAATGACTTGGTCCCGAAGAAGGAAGACTGGCTTGCCAAGGCCCTCGATCTGGCACTGGTGATCGCTCGACGCCCGCCGATCGCTGTGAGAATGGGTAAGCAGGCTGTGCTTGCTGCCGAGGAGATGCCGATGAACGCAGCGCTCGCTCACGAGCGCCGACTGTTCGAGATCGCGATGGCGACCGAGGACCGGGTCGAGGGAATGACCGCTTTCATCGAGAAGCGCCCGCCGAAGTTCAAGGGCAGTTGACGTGAAGGTCATCTGACGTGGCGGCATCTGACGAGGAGGCGTCTGAAATGGAAGCCGGCGTCACGGGCCAGATCGAACTACCGGACTCCCCGATCGGCGTCGTCGGAGCCGGCACAATGGGCGGCGGAATCGCCCAGGTCGCCGCGACAGGCGGCTTCGAGGTCAAGCTGTACGACACCGCCGAGGGCGCGGCGGCGAAGGCGATCGGTCGAATCAGTGACTTCATGCGGCGCTCGGTCGAGCGTGGGCGCATGCAGCCCGAACCGGCGCAGGCAGCACTCAGTCGCATTGAGCCGTGCAGCTCGCTCGACGAGCTCGCCGACTGCTTTTTGGTGATCGAGGCCGCGCCGGAGAATCTTCAGCTCAAGCACGAACTGTTTGAACGGCTCGCGACGATCGGCGGCAGCGAGACGATCCTTGCGACCAACACATCATCGATTCCGGTCACGGCAATCGCGTCAGTAATCGATCACCCGGGGCGCGTCGTCGGGCTGCATTTCTTCAACCCCGTCCCGTTGATGAAACTCGTCGAGGTCGTGGCCGGCATGAACACCAGCGAGCAAACGCTCGCGACAACGCGCGCAGTAGCACGCCAGATGGGACGCGAACCGATCGATGCCAGCGACGGCCCAGGATTCCTGGTTAACCGCTGCAGTCGGCCGTTCTTGCTCGAGGCACTGAAGTTGATGCAAGAACGCGTCGCCGGTCCAGCGGCAATCGACAGAGCGATGCGATTGGGCGGTGGTTTCCGTATGGGGCCGTTCGAACTCTCGGATCTAGTCGGGATCGACACCGGATTCGACATCGCACAGTCGTTCTACTCGCTTAGCCACGGCGAGCCGCGCTGGCAACCGAGCCCGATCCCCGAGCAGATGATCGCCGCCGGCCGGCTCGGCCGCAAGACCGGTCACGGCTATTACAGCTATCCCGATAACGGCGACTACCGACCCGCCGACCCCTCGCCGCAGCTTCCTGAGAGTGCAACCGGCATGGTTCGAATCGTCGGCGACAGCGATCTCGCTGGGCAGCTGCACAGGCTCGCCGACGCGGCGGGCTATACGGTCGCCCCGCCCGGCACATCGCCACCCGATGGCGGCTTCTCGATCACAATCGATGCGCGCATCGAGTCGGCTGGCGACGGCCTCGATGCTGTTGCCGGCCCTGCCGCGGTACTCTGCGCCGGCAACAGCCTGGCCACCGCGGCACGCGGCCGTGACATCACCGGATTTCACTGTCTCCCGCCGCTCGGAGAGACACACCTAGTCGAGCTCACCCGCGGTAGTGGCACCAGCGAGGCGAGCGCCGCGGCAGCATCGCACTTCTTTCACTCAATCGGAAAGCACGTGGCATGGGTCGGAGACGCGCCTGGATTGGTGATGGGACGGATTGTCTGCCAGTTGATCAACGAAGCGGCCTTCGCGATCGGCGAAGGCGTCGGCTCGGCTGCAGACATCGATAAGGGCGTGCAGTTGGGCCTCAATTACCCGCGCGGACCGCTCAGCTGGGCCGACACGATCGGCCTGCGACAGGTGCTCGCCACACTCGATGCACTGCACCGTGAGATCGGTGGCGATCGCTACCGTGCCGCCCCGTTGTTGCGTCGTATGGTCGCCGAAGGCCGCACCGGCCGAACCCCCGGACACGGCTTTTACCGGTACTAAACCGCCGGCACGCGGGCGCGTAGCTGACGGCTATCTTCGACGCCGTGAGCGCAATCAACACATCCAGTCAGATCGAGAAACTCTCTCCCGCGGCTCAGGCGTTTATCGCCGACGCACCGCACGGCCTGCTGGTCGCCAACGAGTGGACCGGCGGCGAGGGCGCGACGTTCGAGACAATCGACCCCTCCACGGGCAACCCGATCTGCACAGTTGCCGCCGCTACGACGACCGACGTCGATCGAGCCGTCGCCGCCGCGCGCGAGGCCTTCGACAACGGCCCCTGGCGCACCATGGCTCCCGAGAAGCGCGCCGCACTGATCAATCGTCTGGCCGATCTGCTCGAGGAGAACGCTGCTGAGATCGCCGAGATCGAGGCGATCGATAACGGGAAGCCGGCGAAAATCGCTGGATTCGTCGATCTTCCCGGCGCTGTTCGGCATCTGCGTTATTACGCGGGCTGGGCGACCAAACTCGAAGGCCGCACGATCCCGGTCAACTCGCCAGGAATGTTTGTCTACACCCGACGAGAACCAGTCGGGGTTTGCGCCCAGATCATCCCCTGGAACTTCCCGCTGATGATGGCCGCCTGGAAGATCGCGCCGGCGCTCGCTGCGGGCTGCACGATCGTCCTGAAGCCTGCTGAGCAGACCCCGCTGTCTGCAATCCGTCTCGGCCAACTCGCCGTCGAAGCCGGCCTTCCGGAAGGCGTACTGAACATCGTCAACGGTGACGGGGCGACCGGCGCGGCGCTGGTCGACCATCCCGGGGTCAACAAGATCGCTTTCACCGGGTCGACCGCGGTCGGGCGCCAGATCGGCGCTAAGGCCGGCGAGCAACTCAAGCGGGTCACGCTTGAGCTCGGCGGCAAAAGTCCGAACATCGTTTTCGAAGACGCCGATCTCAAGGCCGCCATCGGCGGATCGTTTCAAGGCATCTACTTCAACACCGGCCAGGCCTGTAACGCGGGCTCAAGGCTCTTTGTGCACAGCTCGAAGTACGACGAGGTCACGAGCTCGATCGCCGAGGCGGCTAACGCGGCGTGTGTCGGTGCCGCGCTCGACGACGGCACCCAGTTTGGACCAGTCGTCTCGGCGCAACAGTTCGAGACGGTCAACGGCTACATCCAGTCCGGGCTCGATGAGGGCGCGACCGCGATCGCGGGCGGCGTCGCTGAGCGCGATGACGGAGGATTCTTTATTCACCCCACGCTCTTTACCGGCGTCGAACCAGAGATGAAGATCGCCCGTGAGGAGATTTTCGGCCCGGTGCTCGTGGCCACTCCATTCGACGACCTCGAAGAAGTTGCTGCGATGGCCAACGCCCACGAGTACGGCCTCGCGGCCGGTGTTTGGACGCGCGACGTCGGCAAAGCCCACCGCCTCGCCGAACTGTTGCAATCGGGCATGGTTTACATCAATGTCTGGGGTCTGGTCGATCCGGCCGCGCCGTTCGGCGGCGTCAAGTCGTCGGGTATCGGCCGCGAGATGGGCGCCGAAAACCTCGACGCCTACCTCGAGACAAAGACCGTCTGGACCAATCTCAACTAGATCCGCGCCCGCGCCCTCGACGAGCGGCCTTCCGTAGACTGTCGGGATGGCCACCGCCGACATCACGATCATCGGCCTGAGGACGGGCCCGGACTCACACGCGAGCGAGTACATCGCCGAGATCCAGCGCCGGCTCGCGGCCCAGAACAAAGTTGCCTTCCAGCTCCACGGCATGGGAACGTCCCTTCAAGGCAGCGCCGACGACATCCTTGCGCTGGCGGCCGAGCTGCACAAGGTTCCATTCGAACTCGGCGTGCCGCGGGTTTACACCGTGATCAAGCTCGACGATCCTGCCGACCGGCCCGACCAGTCGCTCGACGACAAGGTCAAATCCGTTCAAGACCGCTTGTAAACGATCAGTGAAGCATCGGCCGTAGCTCTCGATAGCCTCCCGGCGAATCGAGAGGAGCTTTTCGTGCCCGACGCCTTGACCCCCGCCAGCAGCCACACCACCAGCCCGCAGACCGGCCCCGCCGTCGAAGTCCGCGGTCTAACCAAGACCTACGACTCTGGGTCGACATCAGTCGAAGCACTCAAGGGCATCGACCTGACGATTGAACGCGGTGAGTTCATCGCTGTGATGGGTCCGTCTGGCTCCGGCAAGAGCACGCTGATGCACATCCTCGGCGCCCTCGAGACCTCATCCAGCGGCAGTGTGAAGATCGGCGGCGCCGACATCACCGGTCTCGGCGACAAGCGACTCACGCTGCTGCGGCGCGACTCGATCGGCTTCATTTTTCAGTTCTTCAACCTGCTGCCGACGCTGACCGCCGAGGAGAACGTGATGCTGCCCTCGCTGATCGCCGGCGAGAGCGCGGGCAAGTTGAAGGCTCGTGCCGATCAGCTGCTCGGTCTGGTCGGACTGACGCAGCGCGGCTCGCACCTGCCCTCGCAGCTATCCGGAGGCGAACAGCAGCGAGTCTCCGTTGCACGGTCATTGATGCGAGAGCCCGAGCTGCTGCTCGCCGACGAACCGACCGGAAATCTCGACTCGACGAACGGTGCCGCGGTTCTTGACATGCTGCGCGACGTTCAATCTAAGGCCGGCCACACGATCATGATGGTCACGCACGACGCGGCGGCAGCCAGCCGGGCCAGCCGCGTGATCTTCCTGCGCGACGGGGTGATCTCCGGCGAGGTTCCTGGCGGCGACACCACACGGATCACCGAGTACCTGACCGAACACGGCGACGCGTAGTCGGAGATACCGATGATTCGCTCTCTCGCCTGGCGCAGCGTCACCGCCCGCAAACTACGCGCGATCCTCAACGGCGCCGGCATTGTGCTCGGCGTGGCCTTGATCTTCGCCGTCCTCTCGCTGTCGAAGACGATCGTCACGACCTTTGACGAGCTTTTCGGCTCGGTCTACGAAGGCACCGACATCGTGGTGTCCGGCGAGGACCTCGTCGGCACCGTCGACCAGTCGATCTTCGAGAAAGTCAAGGCAATCAACGGCGTCGAAACCGCGACCGGTGTAGTCGGTTCGGTCGTCTCACGCGTGGTCGACGGCAAGGTCGAAAGCGGTCAGTCGGCGCAGATCAACGTTCAAGGCATCGACCCCGATCAGCCTGACCTTTCCGGCGCCGAAACACTCGACGGCCGCGAAGTCGGGTCCGGCGACGAAATCGCACTCGACGAGGCGTATGCCTCGGCTAACGGCATCAAAGTCGGAGATTCGCTCGAAACAGCCACTCAGACCGGCCTTCACACATTCAAGGTTGTAGGCATATTTCGCCTCGGCGATGGGCTCGACTTCGGTGGCCAGGGGTTCGGCGCCGTTCCGCTCGATACCGGGCGCGAAGTCTTCGACATCCCATCTGGATTCAGCGAGATCGACGTGGCGATCGAGAAGGGCGCCAGCGTCACGAAGATCCAAGAGGAGATCGAGGCTGCCGGTGGCGAAGGGATCGACGCGCGAACCCCCTCCGAGATCAGCGAGGACATCAATCAGCAGATCCAGGGCTTCAACATTATCCTCTACTTCTTCGCGGCGATGTCGCTGTTCGTCGGCGGCTTCCTGATCCTCAACTCGTTCACGATGACGATCGCGCAGCGACTGCGCGAGATCGGGATGCTGCGGACGCTCGGCGGTTCGCGCAAGCTGATCACGCGGATGATCCTCGTCGAGGCAGTCTTCCTGGCCGTACTCGGATCGGTGCTCGGCATCGGGCTCGGCTTCGGACTGGCAATCGGCTTGACCGAACTGGTCGGCAACTTCGGACTACCGATCGGCGGAATCAAGTACCCGCCGGAGGCTTTCATCATCGCCCCGCTCTGCGGCATCGGTGCCTCCCTGTTCGGCGCGCTGCGCCCGGCGCGTCGTGCCGGCCGAATCCCACCGATCCGCGCGGTCCTGACCGAACACCGCGCCGAGCCGCTCAAGCTCGGACGGCGAATCAGCGTCGGCTCGCTACTGGTGGTGCTCGGACTGATCGGCGTATTTATTCTCGCCTCGTCGAGCACCGCCCCGCTACCGGTCGTTTTGGCCGGCGCGTTCGGAGTGATTTTCTTGTTTTCAGGCGTGATCATGCTCGGGCCAGTCGTTGTGCCAGCACTGGTACGAGTGCTCTCATGGCCACTACGCAAGCTCACACCGATCGAGGGGCGACTGGCCTCAGACAGCGCGAAGGCCAATCCGGTGCGTACGGCTTCGACCGCGTCCGGACTGATGATCGGAATCGCGCTAGTCGCGGCGATCGGCAGTCTCGGGGCGAGTTTCATCGGCAGCGTGTCCGACGACCTAGACCGCGAGCTCGAGACCGACTTCACGATCCAGTCGCTGACCGCGAACAACGGCGGCCCGCAGGCCGGCATCTCACCCGACGCGATCGCCGAAGTCAGTGCCTTGCCGGGCGCCAAATTGGTAGAGGGCACCCACTGGCTCTGGGTGACCAGCGGGTACGCGAAAAACTGGACGATCTACGGCGTCGATCCGGATAAGCACCTCGATTTCACCAACCCCGACTACGTGGCCGGAGGAACCCCACCAGAGGTCTACGCCAAGATTGCCGCTGGCGAAATAACGGTGCCCGAGGCGCTCGCCGAGGCGAAGAAGACGAAGATCGGCGACACGGTCGAACTGGAAGGTCCGCGCGGAAAGCAGAAGTTCAAGGTCGCCGCCTTCCAGAAGGGCAACTCGACCGAGGCCGCCTCGATTGTGATGTCGAACGAGAAGTTCCTCAGCCTCTACGGGATCGAGCAACTCAGTCAGATCCTCGTCCTTGCCGACTCCGAAGATGCGCGCAGCACGCTGCGCGAGGGTCTCGACAAGCTGGTCGCGGGCAAGTACCCGTCCTTCGAGGTGCTCTCAAACGAAGAGATCAAAAAGCAGATCGAAGATCAGATCAACCAAGTCTTCTCGATCTTCTACGTGATCATGCTCGTCGCGATCATCGTCAGCCTGCTCGGCGTCGTCAACACCTTGCTGATGAACGTGCTCGAACGCACCCGAGAGATCGGCGTGCTGCGCGCGATCGGTTCCTCGCGCCGACAGATTCGCCGTGTGATTGTGCAAGAGAGCCTGCTGCTAACCCTCGCGGGAGCGATTCTCGGACTGGTGGTCGGCATCGCGCTCGGCTACGCCTTTGTGCGCGGAATTGCCGCCAGCGGACAGTCCGCCTCGTTCCACCCGCCGGTCGCGATCATCGTGATGGTCGCGCTTCTAAGCGTGATCTTCGGCGTCATCGCAGCGCTACTTCCAGCCCGGCGCGCTGCGCGCATGAACGTGATCGAAGCCGTCAGCTACGAATAGAACGTTCGCCAGCTTGTTGTGCGGGCCTCAGGCCTGCGCAACAAGCTGACGCAGCACGTACGGCAGGATGCCGCCGTGCTTGAAGTACTCGATCTCGATCGGCGTATCGATCCGCGCGGTGACATGAGTCTCGTGCGTCGAACCGTCTGCACGGTGGATCACCAGGGTCATCTCCTGGCGCGGTTGCACGTCGTGCTCTAGCCCGAGCAAGTCGAACTGCTCGGAGCCGTCAAGACCGAGCGTCTGTGCGTTCTCGCCCTCGTGGAACTGACAGGGTAAAACGCCCATGCCAACAAGATTGCTGCGGTGGATGCGCTCGTAGCTCTCGGTGATCACGGCGCGTACGCCGAGCAAGTTCGTGCCCTTGGCAGCCCAGTCACGCGAGCTACCTGAGCCGTACTCCTTGCCCGCAAAAACGATCAAGGGCCTTCCGTCTTCCTTGTATCGCGCCGCCACGTCGAAGATGTCCATCTGTTCGGACTCGCCGTTGTGGTACACCGTCACACCGCCCTCGGTGCCCGGTGCCATCAGGTTGCGGATTCGGACATTGGCAAACGTCCCCCGTGTCATCACGCGGTCGTTGCCTCGTCGCGATCCGTAGCTGTTGAACTCAAACGGCTTGACCTCGTGATTGACCAGGTAGCGACCGGCGGGCGAGTCTTTCTTGATCGCACCTGCGGGACTGATGTGGTCGGTCGTGACCGAGTCTCCGAGGATCGCCAGCGCGCGAGCACCAAGTACCGGCTTGACGGGCTCCGGCTCGGTCGAAAAGTCGTCAAAGAACGGTGGCTCTTGGATGTAAGTCGAGTCGCGGTCCCAGAGATAGACATCGCCGGTCTTGCCGGGGATCTCGTTCCACATCGGATTTTGCTCAGCGAAGTTGCCGTAGAGACGGCGGAAGGTGTCTGGGTCGAGCGCAGTGGTCATCAGCTCGCGCACCTCTTCGAGCGTTGGCCAGATGTCCTTCAGGTAGACATCCCCGTCTGCGGTGGTCGCGATCGGCTCGGTTGTTAGGTCCTTCTCGACGGTCCCGGCCAACGCGAACGCCACGACCAACGGCGGACTCATCAAGAAGTTCGCCTTGATGTTCTGATGCACACGCGCTTCGAAGTTGCGGTTACCGCTGAGCACGCTGGCGGCAATGATGTCGTTGCCGGTAACCGCGGCCTCGATGCCGGTATCTAACGGTCCCGAGTTACCGATGCAAGTTGTGCAGCCGTAACCCACGAGGTTGAAACCGAGCTTGTCCAGATAGGGCTGCAGTCCGGTCTGTTCGAGGTAGTCGCTGACTACGCGCGAACCCGGGGCAAGCGAAGTCTTCACCGCAGGATTGACGTCGAGGCCCTTCTCGATCGCCTTCTTGGCGAGCAGCCCTGCGGCGAGCATCACCGAAGGGTTGGAGGTGTTTGTGCACGAGGTGATCGCCGCAATTAGGACGTCGCCGTGATGCAACTGGACCGGAACGCGCTCGCCTTCATCGGATGCAGTCGGTTCCTCGAGTTGGATCAAATCGGGGGTCGGGCGATTGTTGACCATCTCGTACTCGGTTAGCTCGCTGGTGTCGTCGGTATCGGCCTGACCTGGGACGCTCGCCTGCTCCTGATCGCCACCACCACTGACCATCCCGTTAACCGGGGTGCCATCTCCGTTGACCGGCAACGCGCAGCTTGCAGCGAACGACTTGCCGAGTTCGTCGGCGGTCTTGCCGTAACCGCTCTGATCGGTCGGCGCCTGGAACAGATCGATGAAACGCGATTTGAGGTCGGGCAGATCGATCCGGTCCTGCGGACGCTTCGGCCCGGCGACGCTCGGTTGCACACTCGCCAGATCGAGCGAAAGGTTGGTCGAGTACTCGATGTCCCCGGCTTTCGGCATGCCGTAAAGCCCCTGGGCCTTGAAGTAGTTGACAACTGACTCGATCGCGGCATCGTCACGACCGGTCATGTGCATGTACTCGGCAGATCGATCGTCAAACGGGAAAAAGCCCATCGTCGCGCCGTACTCCGGCGCCATGTTGCCGATCGTCGCGCGGTCCGGGACCGACAGCGACTCGGCCCCTTCACCGTAGAACTCGACGAACTTGCCAACAACACCTTGCGCGCGCAGTAGTTCGGTGACGCGCAGCACCAGGTCGGTTGCCGTGACACCTTCAACCAGTGCGCCTGACAATTCGACGCCGACAACGTCAGGCGTCAAGAAATAGACCGGCTGGCCGAGCATGCCCGCCTCGGCCTCGATTCCGCCGACTCCCCAGCCGACGATCCCGATGCCGTTGATCATCGTCGTGTGCGAGTCGGTTCCGACGAGACTGTCGGGGAAGTAAACACCGTCACGTTCGATCACAGCCTTCGCGAGATACTCGAGGTTGACCTGGTGAACGATGCCGATGCCGCTTGGGACAACGCGGAATCCGTCGAACGCCTGCATCCCCCACTTCAAAAACTCATACCGCTCTCGATTGCGCTTGAACTCCATCGCCATGTTGCGCTGCAGCGAATCGCCGGTGCTCGAATAGTCGACCTGCACCGAGTGGTCGACGACGAGGTCGACCGGAACCAGCGGCTCGATGACCTTCGGGTCTTTACCCATGCGCTCGACCGCGCTGCGCATCGCCGCAAGGTCGACAAGCAGCGGGACGCCGGTGAAGTCCTGAAGCACGATGCGCGCGACGACGAACGGGATCTCGTCGGTGCGCTCGGCGTTTGCACGCCAGTTGGCGACCTGCTTAACGTGTTCTTCTGTGATCCGCTCCCCGTCGCAGTTGCGTAAGACGGATTCGAGCACGATGCGGATACTGACCGGAAGTTTGGAAACCGGCCCGACCCCGGCGGCCTCGAGCTTCGGGAGTGAGTAGAACTGCCCGCTCTGTCCAGAGCCGGCGTCGAAGCTGTCGAGCGTGTTGAGGGAGTCGTTTGGCACTTGCGTGCCTGATCCTAGTACGCGACCGGCGGGCCCGAAATCAGCGCGCGTGATGTTCAAGCGCCGGTACTGTTGAGGTGCGACGCAATGCGTTTGAACGGCCAAGATGGACCAGAAACAGATGACTACACCTGACGATCGATCCACGGCGCAACAGATCGCGCCAGTCGTACCGATCGGCCCAAACGCGCTTACAGCCCCGGTGGTGCAGCCAGCGCAGCAGCCACATTGGGCCGACCAATCGAACGCGCAACAGCCGCCGACAACGCAGATCGGCTGGCCCCAGACGCCGCCCTGGGCCACAGCGACCTACGCACCTGCTTATCCCCAGAACTGGCCGCCGCAACAAGGCTCCTGGCCCGCACCGCAGTACTCGTCGTGGCCGGTCGCACCTCCCACCTATTGGCACGCCGCCCCGCAACCACAGCAGTGGCAGTACCCGCCACCGGTTCCTACATATGCACAGCCGGCATATGCACAGCCGACATATGCGCCGCCGACGTACGCGCAGCCGGCCGCCCCACTCGCGCCGCAGTTCTTTACGAGCCAGCAGCTACAGCGTGTTGCCGACACCGATCCCCTGCCGCCGATGGCGACAATCTCGCTCGCCGCGCCAATACAGCTCAGCGCGCCGATCTGCATGCAGATGCCGGTGCCGGCTCCCGCTGCAATCGGATGGGCGCCGCCAGTGCCAATGACCATGCAGATACCGATGGCGATGCAGCCGCAAGCGCCCCAGTCGCCAGCGCCCCAGTCGCCAGCGCCCCAGTACTACGCGACGCAGTACTACGCGACGCAGTACCCGCCTCAGTACACCCAGCCGAATCTGCCTCAATACGGTCCGTACTACGCCCAGCAATACGCCCAGCCGCAGCCGGTCGTATACCCCTACTACCCGCAGTACTAACTCTCCGCCGCGTTACGACACTGCAGGAAGACGCGGCGGCAACGGGCCTTCGGTTCAGGCAGTTGCCTTCGCCAGCTTGACGCTCTCGACATGCGCCGAGGCGGCCAATGCTGCCGTCGTCGCGTCGCCGACCGCGTTGGTGATCTGACGGATGTATTGAGAGCGAACGTCGCCCGCCGCAAACAGTCCCGGCGTTTTGGTCTCCATCTTCTCGTCGGTGACGATGTGGCCATCGGCGTCGAGCTCGACCATGTCGTCGGCGAAGATGTCCGAGTGCGGGATGAACCCGACAAACGGGAACACCGCGTCGACGTCGAGTGTCGATGTCTCGCCGGTCTCGACGTTGCGCAACTTCACACCGGTGACTTTGCCGTCGCCGACGATCTCGTCAACCACGGTGTTGAGAATCTTCTCCGCCTTGCCCGAAGCGTCGAGGTGCTCCACCAGCAGCGGTGACGCGCGGAACTCATCACGGCGGTGGATCAGGTAGACCTTTTTGCCGTACCGAGTCAAAAACTGCCCTTCTTCGACGGCGGAGTCGCCCCCGCCCACGACGGCGATGTCGCGATCCTGGAAGAAAGCACCGTCGCAGACCGCGCAATACGAAACGCCCATGCCGGAGAACTCCTGCTCACCGGGTACGCCTAGTTTGCGTGCTTCGCCGCCGACTGTGACGACTACGGCCCGAGCGCGGTAAGTGTCGCCCTCGTCGGTATCGAGCACAAACCAATCGCCGTCCTTGGAAATCTTGGTGACGGTGCCGAACTCGAATTCAGCGCCGAACTTGCGTGCGTGCTCTTCAAATTTCTGCGCGACCTCCGGGCCGGTCTGCATCGAAAGACCGGGGTAGTCGTCGATGTCCGCAGTGTTCCAGAGCTGACCGCCGATTGCGCCACGCTCAAGCACGATTGTGCGGACGCGCGAACGTCCGGCGTAGAGGGCCGCGGTGATTCCGGCGGGACCGGCTCCAACTACCGCAATCTCGTACTCGTGTGCGTTCATTTCGGTTTCCATAGCTGTAAGTGCCCTTCGCATTGTTTGCCCCTCTAGGCGGGCAATACTTCACTTTTGATAGTAGCGTCCTCGTCCTGCCATTTCGACACCGTACGGCGCAGATTGACGAACGCGACCAACCCCGGAAGCGTCGGCATGATGAAGGCGAAGACACGGTAGGCGAGCACTGCAGTCGTGGCTGTATAGAGATCGACGTTGAAGGCCGCGAACGTACCGATCATTCCGCCTTCTACCGCGCCCACCCCGCCCGGCGTCGGAATTATGTTCGCGATCATGCCGACGAAGTAACCCATCACCAGCACCGCGATTGCCGGTGAGTCACCGAAGGCTTCGAAGCATGCCCAGAGCGTGGCGATGTCGAATGCCCACCAGCCGAGCGCACCCAACAACCCGATGTCCCCCCTTCGCACAATCCCGATCGCGACGCGTGTGCCCTGTCCGATCAGTGCCGGGACCGTGCTCGCCTTAAGCGCAATGCGGGCAAATCGTCCGCGCCCGGTCGACCAGCGCGTCGCCATCCGCTCGATGTTCCCCGGCACCAGCAGCGCCAACAAGAACAGCGTCATGACGAGGCCGCCGAAGATCGCTGGAATAACCGTGACGCCGAACGGAGCATCACCGGGGACAACTCCTGTCCGCAGCAAAATCCCATCGACGACCAGCACAAACATGAAGATGCCGTAGAGGATCACGTAAAAGGCGACTAAGTAGCTGACGCTCATCCGTCGGCCCATACCGGCTTTGCGTACGGCCCAAAACGTCAGTGCGATGCCACCGGCCCCGGCCGCGCCGAACAGTCGAGTCGCCGCGACACCGGCCATCGAGATCCGGTAGCTACCCGTCCACCCGATACGCGGGATCTTGCGGATGAAGACAGCTCGAAACAGCCAGACGTAAGAGGCGTATGACAGCAACTCAAGCACGAACGCCGCCGCGAGCCAACTGCGGTCGCCGTCATGGCGCACACGGTCGACGCTCGACTGCAGCCCAGGCAGCTGCGGGAGCACTCCATATAGGAAGGCGAATACAACGACGATGAACACGATCAGAAGAAAAACGGCCCGCCTACTCAGAGCAGTTCGTCTGAACCGTTCCCAGGCTTGTTCTACCTCGTCTTCGCCGCCGGATTCACCGTCAAGATCAAGCTCGTCTTCGAGCTGATCATCGGCTTCGAGATCACGGGGAGGCAATGTCCGGCGATTATAAAGATCGCCCCTGCCGCCAAAGCGCGCCGCGCCCGGTGCGCTCACGGATCGGCCGTCTGCGCGTCATATACAATCCGCCCGCCTTGCTGATCGCAGCCCCCACATTTCGTCGCGCCGCCATTTCGAGCGCGTCTCTCGCCCTGGCGGCGACGGCATTTCCGCAGGCAGCCGCCGCGGGATCGATCCTGCCTAACGAAGGCGCATCACCGGTCGCCGACTCGACCAACACTCTTTACTTGATCGTCCTCGTACTCGGCGTGCTTGGGGTTCTCGCGGTGATCGGCGGACTCGTCGCCTTCACGCGAAACAGCTCAGACGAGACGTCTGGGACTGTGGCGACATCGTCTTCAAAGCCAGTGTCGTCTTCAAAGCCAGGGTCGTCTTCAAAGCAAACAGTTCTGGCAACAACGGTTCTCGCACTCGCACTCGCGATCGTCGGCGGAATTGCCCTCAACGGCGCGACAGGCGCCGATGCCTCCGAACCTGGCTCGCCCGCCACGTACAAGCCTGCACCGCTGACCGACCCCCAACTGAAGGTCGCTCACAATGTCAAGCCGCCAAAAGGGCCGTCGATCTCGGTTCACGTAAACGGCCAGCAGTACCTGTGGCGCTACAGCTACCCGTCCGCGGCTAACACCTACAGCTACCACACCCTCGTTGTTCCGGTCGGCGTGACCGTGATGCTCGACGTGACCTCATCGGACGTCACCCACTCATGGTGGGTTCCCCAGCTTGGCGGAGCGATCGAAGCAGTCCCGGGATACATCAACCGCGGCTGGATCCGCGCGGACAAAGCGGGCACGTATGAGGGCGCCTCGACCACGATCTCAGGAACCAATTACCCGCAGATGACGACCAGAGTCGTCGCCATGCCGCCGGCCGAGTTTGACCGTTGGCTCGCACGTAAGAAGGATGAAATCAAGGGTGCTCTCGACGAGCTAGCTAAGCAGAGCGGCGAAGGCGAGACGCAAGACCTGGTTTCTGGTGAGGACGGTCAGACCGGCCTCACGGGAGTTCGAGGCGATACTGGAGATCCAGCCGAATGACCCCGCAAAACTTTCAAGAGACTGACGGCGTAGCCGAAGTCGTCTTGCGCGACCCGATTGACTCAACCCGCACCCGCTGGGTCAACCGAGTGCGCAGCGCCGACCACAAGGTCATCGGCACAACGCTGATCGGTTTTTCCGGCGTCGCAGTCGTGATCGGTGCCTTTGCCGCGCTGCTTTGCTGGGCGCAGCTGATCACGCCAGACAGCACTTTCCTCACGCCCGAACGCTTCTACACGCTGCACACGATTTCTGACACATCGTTCCTCTATCTATTCGCCCTGCCGTTGTTTGCCGGCATCGCGATCTACGTGCTGCCGCTGCAGATCGGTGCTCGCAGTACGGCGTTTCCTCGCCTGAGCGCCCTCGGAGCATGGATGATCGTGTTCGGTGGCGTATTGATGTATGCGAGCTTCTTCGTCAACACGTGGCAGGGTGGGGCCAGTCCCAGTGCGCCGCTGACCAGTCTGTTTTATTCCTCTGGTGCTGGCTTTGAGTTTTGGCTGTCGACCACAATGCTCGTCGCAGGCGGACTGACCGCAATCGCGATCGACCTCGCCGTGACCTACAAAATCATGCGCGCCGATGGCATGAGCGCCGACAACACCCCGGTTTTCGCCTTCACCACCTCGGTCTTCTCCTACGGCATTCTCGCAACGGCCCCGGTTTTGATCGCGGCCGGCCTGATGATGCTGCTCGAGCGCCAGTACGAGATCTTCGGCATCTTCAACACCGTCGACGGCGGCAACGCCCTGCTCTGGAAGACGCTCTTCCAGTGGTGGTCACACTCGGCTCCGTATCTCGTTCTACTGATGGCGGCCGGTGCGATCAGCGAGATCCTGCCTGTTGCCACGCGCACGGCACTAGCCAACCGTGACGCCGTTAAGAAAGCGCTGCAGTGGTTCGCAGTGCTGGCGATTCTCGGGTTCGGTAAGACCTACTTCACATCGCCCGTCGCGCCAGTCGTCAAGTACGTATTCATGGTGATCGGGCTGTCGCTGCTCGTCCCGTCCGTCGTACTGCTCGTCAGTTGGCTGCAGACGCTGCGCGCCGGCAACTTCAGCGCAACCGCACCTTCGTTGTTCGCATTGGTCTTCGTCGCGGTTTTCGCGTTCGCGACGGTCGACAACGTCGCCCTCTCGCTGCCGACACTGTCGGCCTCACTCGCCGGCAGCCAGTTCGGCTACTCGGCATGGCTCAACATGGTCTGGGGCGGCGCTGTATTCGGCGGCTTTGCGGCCTTGTTCTACTGGTTCCCGAAGATGACCGGCCGCAGTTTCGACCCGGCCAAGGCCAAGGTCGCGCTAGGGATGCTGACGCTCGGCTCGCTGATCGCGATTCTTTCAATCGCATCGCTCGGCGTCGACGGATTGCCGCGCGAGGTCTCCGAGTACTCCGGTGGCTACCAGACACGCCACATCGAGGCCGCGGTGGGCATGCTGATCGCCTTCTTCGGTTTGATTGGCGTATTGCTCAATTTCGTCTCGTCGAGTAGTAACGGCGCGCAGGCCGGTAACGACCCTTGGCACGCCGACACGCTCGAATGGTTCGTGCCATCGCCGCCGCCGGCCAACAATTTCGACGCGATTCCGAACGTTAAAAGCGATGCTCCGCTTGCCGATCTGCGCGAGCGCATCGTCGCTGACACAGGTGATCTAGCGGGCTCGGTGGCCCAGTCGCCGACCTCCGGTCGCCCGTCGCTGCGCGAATCCAAGCACTAGGTCGCCCCATGAGACCGGCGAAGCTGAGACCGGCGAAGCTGAGACCGGCGAAGTCGTGGCTCAGCGTGACATCGCTTACGCTTAGTGTCACCGCCCGACCACAGGAGCTCTCAGGACGAGGCCCCGCCATCAGCGTTAACGCAGAACCCAGTTTTCAGATGACCCAGTCGTCAGAGGCACCGCGCCAGTAAGAGGCATGGCGCCAGAGGTAAAGCAGTGGAAGCATTCACCCACACCCGATCGATCGCAGGCGTCAATGAGCGCGGGCTCGCCCGTGCCCGACAGGTCGCTGCTGATTACCTCGAGCTGACCAAGCCCCGCGTCCAATCCCTACTGCTTTGGACGACGATCACGACGATGCTGGTCGCCGGCGACCCGTCGATCTCGCTGATCTTCCTGACCTGCCTAGGCGGAGCGCTGTCGGCAGGCAGCGCAGGTGCAATCAACCATTACCTCGACCGCGACATCGACGGTCAGATGGAGCGCACGGCGCGTCGTCCCGTCCCGGCCGGACGAGTCAGCCCACGCGCCGCCTTGACCTGGGGAATCGTCTTAGGCGTCGCCTCAGAGGTTGTGCTCGTGATCGGGGTCAACACGTTGGCCGCCCTTCTAGCCCTCTGCGGCCTGCTCGGATACGTCTTCGTTTACACCCTGTGGCTGAAGCGCCGTACGCCGCAGAACATCGTGATCGGCGGCGCCGCCGGAGCGATCCCTCCGCTCGTCGGCTGGGCCGCCGTCACCGGGTCACTCAACGCAACGGCATGGCTGCTCTTCGCGATCGTTTTCATGTGGACCCCACCGCATTTCTGGGCGCTTTCGATTTTGATCCGCGATGACTATGCAGCCAGTTCGGTGCCGATGTTGCCGGTGGTGCGTGGCGTGCGATCAACGACTTCTCACATCCTCGTCTACAGCGCGCTGCTAACCGCGACAACCTTGATCCCGGTCGCAACCGGCGCGTTCGGCGTGATCTACGCGATCAGCGCGCTAGTGCTCGGCGGCATCTTCATCGGGATGGCCGTGCGACTGGCTCGCACCCCCGAACGCCCGGTAGCGCTGCGCACCTACCTTTACTCGCTGTCTTACCTCGCCATCCTCTTCGTGATGATGGTCGTCGACACATCAGTCTGAGTCGAACCTCATCCGCCAGACCTGCTAAAAATCCCTCCGCCTATGAACCGCATTCTCGTACAACGCAACCTCCGCACCGCGATCATCGTCGGTGGCGTAGCGGCGCTTGCATTCTTCTCGGCTTTCGTCGTGACGGCCGTCTGGGTCGGCTAGCAATGGCTGATTCGACGATCAGCGCTACCAGCGGCGAGTCCGCCCCGGCTCAGGCCGACTCGATCTGGCTGACGCGCACCTCAGTCAAGCCGTTCTGGCTCGCGTTGTCGCTGATGCTGACACTCGTCGGACTGTTCGCCTTTTGGCCGTTGATGGTCGCCGCTGGCGTCACCAGCCTGCTGATCGCATGGAGCTGGCTCAACGAGTCACGCGCCGATTCAGAAGACTTGCCGCGCGGTTAGTCGCCTAGGCCGGCATCTCGCTGGTCGCGCCGTCGCGCGCCCAGCAGCTGACTATGTCGCGCATCGAAAGCACTCCGGTGATCTCACCGTGGTCAATCACGATTAGGTGGCGGAAATTACCGCGCACCATCTCGTCGGCAGCGCGTTCAAGCGACCAATCAGGAGCCGCGAACACAGCACGCTCCGTGGAGTGGTCGCCGACCGGCTCGTCGGAAGTGACGCGATCGGCGGCGTAGGCGCGGAGGATGTCGCGCTCGGTGACGATGCCCGGTCCTGGCGCGTCGGGGTCGACGACGACGGCGGCACCGACGCCGCGTTCGGTCATCAGCTTCGCAACCGCGCGCAGCGGTTGATCGGGTCCGACAGTGAGCACCACTGTGGACATTCCTTCGCGGACCACCATTCGATCGATCACCGCCCTTTCGGCGCGCGAATCAGGCGCGCAATCAACTTAGATTGAGTCAATCGGCTCAAGATTATCCAAGCCCGACGAGACACGCAGCGCAAGTGCCGCGCGACACAAATCACGGCCTCCCGACCCGATAACCTCTGCGCCGGTTCGCCCCCCGGCAAGGAGATAGATGAAAGCCTCACATCGCATCGCAGCTGTCGTCGCCATCATCGGCTCGAGCGCTGCGTTGATCGCATTTACCTTCCTGTACGACTGGTTCCCGCCGCTGATGGCCAGCGAAGACGGCAAGATCGACACGCTTTACAAGTGGCTCGTTGCCGCTTCGATCCCGTTCTTCGTGATCATCGTCGCGTTCGCAGCGTTCTGCGTCATCGAGTTCCGCGCAAAGCCGGGCGATCCCGATGACAAAGACGGCGAGCCGCTGCACGGCAGCACCCGCATCGAGATCGTCTGGACGGTTATCCCGACGATCATCGTGCTCGCGCTCGGTGTCTACGCCTGGATCGTGCTCGACGACGTCGAGGCCAAAAAGAAGAACGAACTGAAGATCAACGTCGTCGGTCAGCAGTTCATCTTCAACTACGAGTACCCGGTCGAAAAGGTCAAGACCAGCGGTGAGCTGGTCGTGCCGGTTGGCCGCCCGCTCTACTTCGAGATGACCTCAAAAGACGTGATCCACTCATTTTTTGTCCCGGCTGCGCGTCTCAAGCGCGACGTCGCCGACGGATACACCACAATTCTCCGCTTCACGCCCGACAAGCTCGGCACCTACCCGATCGTCTGCGCCGAGCTTTGCGGAATCGGCCACGCAACGATGCGCTCGCAGATCCGCGTCGTCTCGGAAGAGGATTTCAAGGCCTGGGTCGCCAAGCAGACCGGCAGTTCGGCGGCCGGCAGTGCCAGCAAGGGCGAGAACACGCCGTCAGCGACGATCGATGGCAAGTCAGTCTTCACGGCCGCAGGTTGCGGCGGATGCCACACGCTCGCGTCAGCTGGCGGCGCCGGCACGACCGGTCCGGCGCTCGATGACATTGGCTCGAAGGGTCCTGAATCGGTTCGCGAGTCGATCGTTGACCCCGACAAGACGGTCGCTGATGGGTTCTCGAAGGGCATCATGCCCGCCACTTACGGCAAAGATCTTTCCAAGGAAGAAATCGACGCTCTAGTCGAATTCATCGCGGGTTCCGCGAGCTAAGCAGGAGGTAATCTAGAACTGATGGCCATCGCACTTCGCTCTCCCGGCTGGTACCGCGCGGCACTCTGGTCCGTCCTCGGCGTCCTCTTCGCATTCGGCCTTGTAGTCGGACTGCGCGCGCTGATCGGCTTCGACGAACTCCTGCTCGGCGAGCCGATCGCGACCGTCGCGATGATCACGACTCCGCTGTTTTTCCTCTACGGAATCGGTTGTTTCGACTACTGGATCCACTGGGCTGCTGGCCGTCCGACCTTCGTTGACGATCACTCCAGCCACGGCGCGACCAAGTGGCAGGACTACTTCAAGGTCAACACCGACCACAAGGTGATCGGTGTCCAGTACCTGGGCACCACGTTCTTCTTCTTCTTCGTCGGCGGATTGATGGCGCTGGTCTTCCGCGCCGAACTGATTCAGCCGGGCGCACAGTTCATCGACGCGCAGACTTTTAACGGTCTCTTTTCCGCGCACGCCGCGCTGATGATATTCCTGTTCATGGTGCCGGTCTTCGCCGGTCTCGCCAACTACGTCCTACCGCTGATGCTCGGCGCCCCAGACATGGCGTTCCCGCGTCTGAACGCGCTTTCGTTCTGGTTCCTGCCGTGTGCCGGCGTCCTGATGTGCGCATCGTTCCTCGCCCCGGGTGGCGCTTTCGCCACCGGCTGGACCGCCTACGCCCCACTCTCAGACCAGGCGCCGATGGGTCAAACCTTCTTCTCGATGGGCGTGCAGTTCGCCGGCGCGTCATCGATCGCCACGGCAATCAACTTCCTGGTCACGATCATCACGATGCGCGCGCCAGGTATGACCTTCTGGCGTATGCCGCTACTGGCGTGGGCGAACTTCGCGACGTCGCTGCTGGTCGTGCTCGCCACTCCGTTCATCGCCGGATCGCAGTTCATGATCCTGTTCGACCGCGCACTGGGCATGAACTTCTTCGACGCGGCTCAGGGTGGCGACACCGTGATGTACCAACACGTCTTCTGGTTCTACTCGCACCCAGCGGTCTACATCATGGTCCTGCCCGGCTTCGGAATCATCTCCGAAGTGATCTCCGCCAACGCCCGAAAACCCGTTTTCGGCTATCGAATGATGGCGTTTTCGCTGCTGGCGATCGTTGTGCTCGGATTCTCTGTCTGGGCCCACCATATGTTCGTCGCGCCGATGCAAGACTGGATCCGCGTCCCGATGATGTTCACGACGATGCTGATTGCCGTACCGACCGGAGTGAAGATCTTCTCCTGGCTCGGAACGATGTGGAAGGGCGTAATCCACATGCGAACAGCGATGCTCTGGGCGCTCGGCTTCATGACGATGTTCGTACTCGGCGGAATCAGCGGCGTGATGCTGGCCGTCGTCCCGTTCGACATCCACGTCTCAGATACTTACTTCGTCGTCGCGCACTTCCACTACGTGCTGTTCGGCGGCTCGCTGTTCACCGTTTTCGCCGGGATCTATCACTGGTTCCCGAAGATGACCGGGCGCATGTACAACGAGACGCTCGGCAAGTGGCACTTCTGGGTGACATTCGTCGGCTTCAACGCGACCTTCGGCCCGATGCACCTCGTCGGCCTCGAAGGCATGCCGCGACGTGTCGCCGACTACGCCGAGGAGTTCGCCGCCTGGAACCTCTTCATGTCGATCTCGTCATTCATTCTCGGCGCCGGCATGCTGATCTTCCTTTTCAACATGATCCACTCCTGGAAGTACGGCGAGAAGGCTCCCGCGAACCCGTGGAAGGCTCACACGCTTGAGTGGCAGGTCAGCTCGCCACCGCCGATCTTCAACTTCGATGAGGTCCCGACGGTCGTCGGTCACCCCTACGAGTACGGCGTCCCCGGCGCTCGCCACGGCATCTTTAAAGAGCCCGCCCCGGCAGTTGCAGAAGCAGTGGCCGTTCCGGCTGGCGCGGTCGAGACAACTGACGCCCCCGACGAAACTTCTACCGACGAACCCGAACCGACCGCTTAAGCGGTTCGACAGCGAAAGGCTCAGACGAGGATGGAAGCAGCGACCGCAGTTCACGATCACGGCCACGGCCACATGCCCGAGGCCAACGCCTCGGTTTCGATGAACCGTGAGTTCCTCGGGATGGTTCTGTTCATCTTCTCCGAGATCATGCTGTTCGGTGCGTTCTTCACCGCTTACTTCTTTATCCGCGTCGTCAACGGCGAGTCCTGGATGCCCGAAGGCCAGGATCTGCCGATCGCCGTCGCCGGTGTCAACAGCGTGATCCTGCTGTCGTCAAGCCTGACGATGCACTGGGCGCTCGAAGGCATTAAGCACAACAACCGCAAGGCTCTGAAGCTCGGTCTCGTGCTGACGATCATCCTCGGCGCCACCTTCCTCGGTATTCAGATCAGCGAGTACTTCCACCTCGGCTTCCTGCCCAAGGACAGCGCCCAGGCATCAGTCTTCTTCAGCCTGACCGGCATCCACGGCGCCCACGTCCTCGTCGGTCTAATCATTCTTTGCACGGTCGCACGACGCGCGTTTAAGGGTCACTACGGCCCCGACAAGGCCAAGCACTGGGGCGTTGAGATCCCCGGCATCTACTGGCACTTCGTCGACGTCATGTGGATCTTCGTATTCACGTCGCTGTACGTCCTTTAGAGCTACGACCGCGGCCGCCGCAGGCAATGACCGGGGACAACCCCCACCCCAAACTCTTAGACCGCCTCAGGAGCTTCAACCCGTTCCTAAACGAGTCCGACATGTTCCGCGTCTTGATTGCGGTCGTCGTTTTCTGTGCGGTGGTTGCTGGAGTTGTTCTGGTTCTTCGGGCGATTCTGTAGTCGCCTTCTCCTTGCGCTGCCTCTGAGGTCCTATCTCGAGGGGCGCTTCGCCTTCCTCGCTGCGCTCGTCAATCCCCTC
>JBASTN010000061.1:0-4199 GCA_049274915.1 Solirubrobacterales bacterium | reverse complement strand
CTGCCGCCGGCCGCTGCCAGGCCGGTACTGACGGAGCCGTCACCGCCCCGCCGCCGCCGTGTGACCTCGCGCGTAACAATCTGCCGTAAACCGCCTTGATCGGGGTAGTTCTGACTCCAAGGTTCGTCCCGACCATCGCCGAGGGACGAACCTTGGACAGGAAACCAACCCAGGCGCGGTAATCCAGCTCGCACCAGTGCACTAAGTCGTAACGGGTTCACAGGCCACGACACGCACCGGCGGACCACGCACCGCGGGCCACGCACTGCGGGCCACAGGCCACGACACGCACCGGCGGACCCACGCCACCGGCGGACCCACGCACCGCGGGCCACAGGCCACGACAACAGGCCACGACACACGCACCGGCGGACCACGCACCGCGGACCACAGGCCGCGACACGCACCGGCGGACCACGCACTGCGGACCACAGGCCGCGACACGCACCGCGACTACGCCGACACGCCAGGCCAGGCATCGCGTCAGGTCACGGCAACCCTCGCGACCCCCGAAACCAAAAAAGAGGCCGCGCCTGCACCGAGCGCGGTCTCAAATGTAAATGCGGAGTGAATCAGGAATCCCCCCGGCACCCGGCCCCCGGGATCCCCGTCAACGGGGTATCTACCCCGCTACCAAAAACTTCTAAACCTCAGTCGATCAAACGTTCTTCAGCTCTTGCACGACTTCGCTCAGTGAGGCCTTCGCGTCGCCGAACAGCATCTGCGTCTTCTCGTCGTAGTAGAGCTCGTTCTCGATGCCGGCGTATCCCGCGGCCATGCCGCGCTTCAGCACGATCACGTTGTGGGCTTGATCGACCTCCAAAATAGGCATGCCGTAGATCGGGCTCTCTGGCGTGTTCTTCGCGGCCGGGTTGGTGACGTCGTTGGCGCCGACCACGATCGCGACATCGGCGCGCTCGAACTCGGGGTTAATGTCGTCCATCTCGACCAGTTGGTCGTAAGGAACATCGGCCTCGGCGAGCAGCACGTTCATGTGACCGGGCATACGACCCGCGACCGGGTGGATCGCATACTTCACGGTCACGCCCTTCTTCTCAAGCTCGTCAGCCATCTCACGAACCGTGTGCTGCGCCTGCGCGACGGCCAGTCCGTAACCCGGAACGACGATCACGTTCTGTGCATAGGCCATCAGGATCGCGGCGCTGGCAGCGTCCGTAGAACGAACGGTTCCGCCGTGCTCGGCGGCACCGGCTGCCGGAGTGCCACCGCCACCAGTACCGGCTCCGAACGAGCCGAACAGCACTCCGCCGATCGTGCGGTTCATCGCCACGGCCATCAGGTTCGTCAGGATCGTTCCGGAGGCACCGACGATCATTCCGGCGACGATCAGCGCGCTGTTACCGAGCGCAAATCCAGCCGCCGCGGCCGCCAGACCGGTCATCGCGTTCAACGTCGAGATCACGACCGGCATGTCCGCGCCGCCGATCGGCAGCACGAAGAACAGGCCGAGCACACCGGCGACCACTGCGATCGCGACGGTCCACATGTACGGGTCCTGGCCGGTGCTCACCAGCAAGTATCCGGCGATTCCCAGCGCGCTCAGTCCGAGCAGCGCGTTGATCGCCTTTTGGCCCGGCAGCGCGATCGGACGACCGCTGATCCGCTCGCTCAGCTTGAGGAACGCGATCACCGATCCCCAGAACGAGATCGATCCGATGATCAAAGAAAACAGTGAGGCAACTTCGACGTCGGTCGTGACGCCGATGCCCTGGTCGGTCCAGTGGAAGTACTCCGAAAGCGCGATCAACGCGACGGCGCCACCACCGACGCCGTTGAACAGCGCGACCATCTCCGGCATCGAGGTCATCTTGACCTTCTTCGCCGAGAGGTAACCGATCGGCGCGCCGAGCGCGGTGCCGACGAGGATCCACTCGTACGTGACGATCTCTTCCAGGAACAGCGTCGCAACCAAGGCGATGAACATGCCGATTCCGGCGATCGTGTTGCCCTGGCGGGCGGTCGTCGGGCTGGTCAGCTTCTTCAGGCCGACGACAAACAAGATGACCGCGACGAGGTACGCCACGTTGATGATGTGCGTGGTCGTCGTGTCAGCGCCGACCGAGGCGATCTGCAGCGGCGTCACGAAGCACCGCCTTCCTTCTTAGCCGCAGCGGGCTTCTTCTTGAACATTTCGAGCATGCGGTCGGTTACGACGAATCCGCCGACCACGTTGAGCGCGCCGAAGAACACGGCGAGCGTGCCGAGCACGACTTGGACGGTGCCCTGCGCGGCGGCACCGGCGACGATCAGGGCACCGACGATCACGATGCCGTGAATCGCGTTGGTCGCCGACATCAGCGGGGTGTGCAGCGTCTGCGGCACCTTCGAGATCACTTCAAAACCGACGAACGCGGCGAGCGCGAGGATCGTCAGCTGTTGAATCAGGTTTGCGTAATCCATCTTTCCGCCAATCTTTGAACAGGTTGGATAGGTGGTCAGCTCGCGCCGGCTTCGCCTGCCGGAGCCGCGACGGGCTCGGCGGCGGGGGCCGCGGGCTTGACTGAGGTAAAGGGTGTGTCGCCGGCGAGCTGGCCGTCGTGTGTGACACACGCACCGGCGAGGATCTCGTCGTCGAAGTCGATGATCTTGCCTGCGTCTTCGTCGATCATCAGTTCGAGCAGGTTGGAGACGTTCTTCGCGTAAAGCTGGCTGGCGTGCAGCGGCATCTTTGACGGCAGGTTGTCGGGACCGATCACCTTGACGCCGTTGTGCACAACGGTCTGACCGAGCTGCGTGACGGTGCAGTTGCCGCCGGTCTCGGCCGCGAGGTCGACGATCACGCTGCCGGGGCGCATCTGTGCGACGACGTCAGCCGGGATCAGCTCAGGGGCCTTGCGGCCCGGGATCGCGGCGGTCGTGATCACGATGTCGCTGTCGATCACGGTCTGCGACATCAGCTCGGTCTGCTTGGCCTTCTGCTCATCCGTCAGCTCTTTCGCGTAGCCGCCGGCCGTCTCTGCGTCGTCAGTGCCGAGGTCGATCTCGACAAACTTCGCGCCGAGCGACTCGACCTGTTCGCGCACGGCCGGGCGTACGTCAAAGCCCGAGACGATCGCGCCGAGGCGACGACCGGTGGCGATCGCCTGTAGTCCGGCGACACCTGCGCCGATCACGAACAGCTTGGCCGGACGAACCGTGCCAGCGGCGGTGGTCAGCATCGGGAGAAACTTCGGCGACTCGTCGGCGGCGATCAGGACGGCCTTGTAACCGCTGACGGTTGCCTGCGAGGACAATGAGTCCATGCTCTGGGCGCGCGTCGTGCGCGGGATCGATTCCATCGCGAAGGCGCTGATCTTGCGCGCGGCGAGGGCCCTCTTGGTGTCCTCGTCGGTCAACGGATCGAGATAGCTGATCAGAATCGAGCCTTCAGGAAGTGAGCTGATCTCGTCCGGCGAAGGCTTGCGGACACGTACTACCGCGTCTGCGCCATCGACCGTTTGTCCAGCGTCGTTCTTGATCTGCGCACCCGCGTCGCTGTACTGCGAATCGGGGTGGCCGGCGGCTTCGCCCGCGCCTGTTTGCACGAACACTTCGTTGCCGGACTTGACAAGTTTTTCTACCGTTTCAGGAGTAGCGGCCACGCGGTTTTCACCGGCGATCGACTCCTTTGGAACCGCGATTCTCATCGAATACCTCGTAAAGATCGTTTCGGTTTGGAGCGGGGAAGG
This sequence comes from Solirubrobacterales bacterium, assembly GCA_049274915.1. Classification (GTDB taxonomy): domain Bacteria; phylum Actinomycetota; class Thermoleophilia; order Solirubrobacterales; family JACPNS01; genus JACPNS01. Next base: position 510 of record JBASTN010000061.1, on the reverse strand, counting down.
GTAGCCGATCTAACCGCTAGTGACCGACCAGTCAGCTAGGAATTACACAGACATGCCAATCCCCTCTAGAATGAAGTTGAGCAATTGCCCCTATAAAGAGGTGTACTGCTCGCGGGGCGGCCGCGGATCGAGTCGTCAGGGGAAGGAGTTCGATGGACCGAATCACCGCACAAAGAAGGGTGTTTGAGTAGTAGGCGTGCTCTTGTCGACTGCATGTATGGCGACTTTCACGCCAGTTCAACGCACCGAATCTGCTGTTCGACGTCGAACGTATCTGCGACGCCACCAGCGAAACTCACCTCATGCCATGAATGCGAATGCATAGATCCCTCACTGTCCGGCCCGTAAGCCGCGTCGCCACCTGCTTGGTGACGGTGGTCGCCGTATGCCTGGTACTCGCCAGTCAAGCGTTTGCTGCAACTCCTTACGACCGCGTATTGACGGTCGGATTTGAACCCGCCGCGTCGGCAGCCGACCGCCGCGATGCGCGCGCCGACGCCGGGGTAACCG